>CALFOA010000150.1 GCA_937919795.1 uncultured Neisseria sp. | reverse complement strand
GGGTCTTTTTTCGGGTCGGCAGTGTAAACGCCGTCTACATTGGTGGCCTTCATCATGATGTCGCAGTTCATCTCGGCACCACGCAAAGCGGCGGCGGTGTCGGTAGTGAAGAAGGGGTTACCGGTACCGGCAGCGAAAATCACTACTTTGCCCTCTTCCAGATATTGAATGGCTTTCGGGCGGGCATAGGTTTCGGCGATTTGCTGCATCGACAAGGCAGATTGTACGCGTGCTTTTACGCCCAGTGATTCGAAGGCGTCTTTCAGCGCCAAGCCGTTCATTACGGTGGCCATCATGCCCATGTAGTCGGCGGTGGCGCGATCCATGCTGCCGGCTTGTGCGGATACGCCGCGGAAAATGTTGCCGCCGCCTACTACCACGCCGACTTGTACGCCCATGTCGACGATTTCTTTAACCTGGCCGACAATCTGCATAATGGTATCGCGGTTGATACCGAAAGGATCTTGTCCCATCAGAGCTTCGCCCGACAGTTTCAGCAAAACGCGTTTGTATTTGGGTTGGAATGCCATTGTGTAACCTTCTTTCTTATTGTGTATAACGGGTGTTCAAACGCCAAATATTATACGCGTTTACACAGAAAATTTCTTGCGCTTTACGTTTTGGCGGTGCTGTTTATTGTTGGTCGGTTGGCAAAATAATAATGCCTGTCTGAAATTTTTCAGACAGGCATTATTATCGTATTGCTATTTGCTTAATAAGTCAGCGGATAATCAATTTGCAACCAATCGGCAGCCTGATGCTGCCAATCAGACTGTGGAAAATATTGCTTGAGCCAACTCGGGCTGATGGTTTTTCCGGCAAACAGATGAGCAATGGCTTCGGCATCAACCATTTGCCCGGTACGCTCGCCGAGTTGACGAGCATAAACAAGTGGCTCGACAAACCAAGCGTCCAGCAGTTTCAAGCTGCCTGCTACCGGCGGTATCAATGCCTGCCATTGTTGATCACGGTATTCAAAACCAAAAGAGGAACAGAGGGTATCACAAGGATCGGTGTGCCAAAATTCACGCACCTGAGGATCATCAAACGGCGGAATATCCAATTCTGATATATTGTGTTGCGGATCGCTTCCTTTTATCACCACTCTATCGCCGGCAAACAACACACACCATTTAGCGTGCTCAGGTGTATACATAAACGCCAAATCTTCCTCATCATCCCAACCACTGCGGTAATTGAAACGGCGCACCGGTACATCCGATATTAATAGTGCATCGAGCAGAGCCAATGCTCGTACGCGCTGACGCACAACTTGCGGGTGCGGAAGGCGAATAAAGTTTTGCATAAAATTGTCCCCGTAACATCAAATACAGAATCAGCTAACCAGCCTATTCTATTTTCAAAGATAAATATATTTGTTTTTCAGCCGCTCAAAACGGCTTGGTTTTATGATTTTATTGTGTAACAAAATGCCTGTCTGAAAGCACATTTTGTATAAAACTAATTAAGGGCTTTATTATCATGCATTTCTCATTGTTTTTTCAACTTTTTTCTCTCGAATCGGCAAATTCAGCAGCGCAGCTGTGGCGGCCAGCACCATATCGGCGTACCACATCCAGCCGTAATCGCCAAAATGAGAAATCGCCAGCCCGCCGAGATAGGCGCCGAGAAAACCGCCGATTTGGTGGCTGAGTAAAGTTAGGCCGAACAAAGTCGCCAGATAGCGCGTACCGAATAATTTGCCGACAATCGCTGCGGTAGGCGGCACGGTGGCGAGCCAGGTTAAGCCCAGGCCGACGGCGAAGATATAAAACGTCCAATCGGTGCGCGGCATCATCAGATACCAAACAATCAACAACGATCGCGAACCGTACATCCAAAACAGCAGCCACTTGCTACGGTAGCGCCCCACTCCCCAGCCTACCAACAAACTGCCCGCCACGTTGGCCATACCGATAATCGCCAGCGACCACGACGCCACGCTCGGCGGCAGCCCGCACAAAGCCACTTCCATCGGCAGATGGGTCACCAAAAAAGCGATGTGGAAACCGCAGGTAAAAAAGCCTGCGTGCAGCAGCCAGTAGCTGCGGTCGGCAAACGCATTGCGCACCATGCTGCCGAATTTCTGTTCCGGTTCAACAGCGGCCTGTGGCTTCGCTTGTTGACTGCCACGAGTAAGGAAAAAACTGAGCGGAATCACCAGCAAACTAATGCCCGCCAGCGCATACAGCGCGCCCTGCCAACCCAACAGCGGCCAAGCAATCAGGCTTTGCAGCAGCGGGGCAAACAGAAACTGGCCGAACGAACCACCGGCATTGATGATGCCGGAAGAAGTACCGCGCAGATGTGGCGGCACGCGGTTGGCCACCAGCCCCATCATCACCGAAAAACTGCCGGCACCGGCACCAAACGCCACCAACACGCCAAGGGTGGCGGTTAAACCCCAAGTGCTCGGCAGCAAAGGCACCAACACACAACCCGCCGCCAACACCAGCGTACCCCAAAACAATACCGGCCATGCGCCGTAGCGGTCGGACAACCCGCCCAGCACCGGCTGCGACACGCCCCACATCAATTGGCCGACCGCCAGCGCAAAGCTGATGGAAGCAATGCCCAAGCCCATATCTTGCGACAATGGTTGTACAAACAGCCCCAGCGACAGCCGCGCGCCGGTGGTAATCAGCAATACCGCTGCAGCGGCTAATACCAGTGCGCCGATGATGCGTTGAGGTTTTTCGGTGGTCATGATTCTCTCTATTTATGGCTTATTAAATGTGCTCAGTAAACGAAAGTTTTTCAATAACAATATTATTCAAATACCAATCAAAATCAGTAACTCCATAAGAGTTGATGAGTCTATTATTGTTTAGCAAAACGGAAATTTCACCATCTGGAAACAGTAACAATTGCCCGCCAATATTTGTTTCCTGCCAACTAATAGCAACCCCGATAGGCTCACTTAATTTTGATTTAATATGAAAAATATCAAATAATTCTTCATTGTTCAGCTTTTCACTTTTCCAATTCCACTCATCATTATCGTTGATCGGCAAATAGACTTGATGTCCACTGTCGGAAAAATTCCATCCGTGACTGCTTAAGATAGACAAGATATCAATTAAGCTAATAGTGCACAGGTACACTCTAAAATCTATACTTGCTGTTACAGTCATTTTTCTACCTTTATTTAAGAACTCTTGCTGCCGATTAACGGGAAAATTTAGGGTACGGTTTTTAGCTATTATATGGCGGCTATAAATCGACCCAAAGATTGTTTTCAGACAGGCATTTTAAAATGCCTGTCTGAAAAAATCATTTTTAACGTTATACTGCCACTCTACCCAACCCAAATAAGGATACCGCCATGCAAAACCGCAGCTATCTGTTTGTACCCGCCACCCGTACCGACCTGATTCCGAAAGCATTTGCCAGCGGCGCTGATGCGGTGGTGGTGGACTGGGAAGACGCGGTAACGGACGAGCGCAAAGACGAAGCGCGCGTCTTGCTGGCCGACTATCAACGCGACGACGGCCGCGCGATTTGGCTGCGCATCAACGGCAGCGCCCACCCCGACCACGAAACCGATTTGCAGGCCGCGGCCAAGTTATCCTGTTTATCCGGCATCATCCTACCGAAAGTCACCCAAGCGGCTACGGTGGAACAAGTGGCCGACCGCTGCAGCCTGCCCTTAATTGCCGCTATTGAAAGCGCCGAGGGCTGGCTGGCGTTACCCGAAATTGCCGCAGCCAAAGGCTTAAGCGCCCTTACCTACGGCTGCTTGGATTTGGCCGATCAGTTAGATTTGGCGTTCGGCAGCCCGGCTGCCAGTGCTTTGATCAACCGCCTGCGCGGCGAGATGGTGCTGCATTCAGCGGTAAACGGCTTGCAAGCGCCGGTTTCCAGCGTGTTTCCCGACTTCCAAGACGATGCGGGCTTGCGCGCGGATATTGAATATTGGCGCGACATGGGGCTGGGCGGTATGCTGTGTATCCACCCGAAACAAGTGGCGGCGGTGCACGAGCTGCTGCATCCTGGTGAGGAAAAACTGGCTTTTGCCCGCAAGGTTTGCACAGCGGCGGAACGCACCACACTCGGCGCGTTTCAAATCGACGGTAAAATGGTGGACGCGCCGGTGATTGCCCAATGCCGCCGTTTGCTGGCGCAGTATGGGGATTAGAGTCGCCAAACTTAATAATCAACCACCTTCGTCATACTCGGGCTTGACCCGAGTATCTTGCTTTTCAAGGGCAATGG
>CALFOA010000149.1 GCA_937919795.1 uncultured Neisseria sp. | reverse complement strand
GCTGTTCCAGCTTTATTACAGCAAAAATTATCCCGAATTGCGCGCCTTATCGGCCGACAGTTCCGCCTATTCGGTAGGCCTGCCGCAGGAGAGCATAGATTTTTGGCAGCACTGGCTGGAGCGCGAATTGCTGGAAACGCGCAACCGTCGCTGGATGCCTAAATTATTGGCCGAACTGCCGAAAAAACGGGCGTTGGTGGCGGTGGGCTTTGGCCATTTGGTTGACGATTCCGGCCTGATTGCCCAGTTGCGCAAACACGGTTACACGGTAGAAGCGGTGCAGGAGTAAGCAGCATGACTACAAACACAACGGCCGAAAAAACCGTGTACCTCTACACCGACGGCGCCTGCAAAGGCAATCCCGGCGCAGGCGGCTGGGGCGTGTTGCTGCGCTACGGTGCGCACGAAAAAACCTTATACGGCGGCGAAGCCGAAACCACCAACAACCGCATGGAGCTCACCGCAGTGATCGAAGGCTTAAAAGCACTGAAACGCACCAGCCGCGTGGTGATTTGTACCGACTCGCAATACGTGAAAAACGGCATGGAAAGCTGGATACACGGCTGGAAGAAAAACGGCTGGAAAACCGCCGCCAAAAAGCCGGTGAAAAACGAAGACTTATGGCGCGAATTGGACGAGTTGGTTGGTCGTCATCTAGTGAGCTGGACTTGGGTAAAAGGCCATGCCGGTCATCCCGAAAATGAAAAAGCCGATGAACTGGCGAATTTGGGTGCGGCGGAATTTGGCCGATAATCAGCCTGAATGATATACCTGCCTGAACGATAGGTTTCAGCAGGTAGTGAAGCGTTTTAAGAAAACCAAGGCCTGTCTGAAAGAGTGTATCAATGAATATTTGAAAAAACGCTGCTCAATTAGATTTAGGTTTGCCATAGAAAAGGCTGATGCTGTAACCGAGTAGAATAAGAAACCCGCCCACAATAGCCGCTAAAGACCAAACATAGCCCTCCAATACACTGGAAATAATCATGGCTACTAATGGGAAAAGTATCGTTGCGAGAGCCGCTTTATCCGGCCCTGAGTTTTTTACCAAGGTCAGGTACAGTAAAAAAGCCAAGGCCGTACAAAATAAAGATAAATAAATCAACGAAAATAAATATTCTGAGGTCATGGGGATAGTGAGTGTGTAGCCTTGCCAAACAATCAAGAGCCCACACAAAACGGCACCATAACTAAGCCCAAAACCGGTTGATACCAATACCGGTACATTTTTTCTACTAAAACGTGCGGAAATCATGTTGCCGATAGAAACCATATAAGTACCGAGCAGCGCATATAAAATTCCTGTTACCCGTTCTGCCGAATAGCGGTCGCCGCGTAATTCTTCGGAAAATAGTAGTGAAACGCCCATTACCCCGACGATCCCGCCTAAAACAACCGCTTTACTGATTCGGTCGCGAAAGAACAGCCGTTTATTGATACTGTTTATCAGAACGAGAGTAGAGAAAATAATAGAAACCAAACCACTTTCTATATGATCCGTCGCAACGTAAAAGCAATAATAATTACCTGAAAACAGCAGAAATCCCATTAATGTTAAATAAGCATGATCACGTATATTCAAGCTGGGAATGTTGGTTGTCGCCAAACACCATCCCAGCAAAGCGACGGCAGCAATAAGGATTCGATAGAAAATCGAAACGATGATAGGCGTTTCACCTAATTGAAATTTAATTGCATACCACACTGTTCCCCAAAGCAGAATGGTTAACAGCAGTAATAAACCGTTTTTATTCAACATTATATTTTCTCATTTGGTTTTGGTGAATGAGGCATGCGGTAACATCAAAAGCTGAAAGGTAAGCAGATAAGAGAATAGCGCAAAATTGAAATGAACGGGTTACTACATCATCATAAAGCGATCGTGAGTCATCGCTGCACAGAAAACACATACCAAAATCCCCGCCCGGCGCTTTATCTTCTACGCAAATCCACTATAATACGCCGACTACATCAGCATACAAGAATCCAATATGACCACTGCCAACGAACGATTCATTCCGCCGGATTTCACCAACCACAGCCCGCTCACCTGGTATCAGGCCGCTGCGTCGCGGCCGGGTTTTATTCAGGATGCTTCGCAGCGCAAAGCCATCGAGTGCCTCGATAAGCTGTGGACGGAACTGATGATGTTCAAACGCAAGCGCAACCGTTTTCTCGGCCGCAGCCTGCGTTCGCCGCAATTGCCCAAAGGCCTGTATTTTTACGGCGGGGTAGGCCGCGGCAAAAGCTTTCTGATGG
>CALFOA010000148.1 GCA_937919795.1 uncultured Neisseria sp. | reverse complement strand
GAAGACGACCCCGGCGGCAAGCTGTGGGAAAACCTCAACCTTGCCGCCTACCGCCTGCCCAATCTGCGGGCGCCCATCATCGGCTACCGCGCCGATTTGGATCAGCTCACCGCCGCCGATCTGCGCGATTGGTACCGCCGTTGGTATGCGCCTAATAACGCCACTTTGATTATTGTCGGCGACGTGAACGCCCGCCAAACCCTGAAAACGGTAGAGCAACACTTCGGCAGTCTGCCCAAAAGCACCATCGGCAGCCGCAATCAACTGGAAGACAGCGGCAGCCAAGCCGCCGAAAGCACCAGCGAAGCGCTGACCGCCCAGCCGCTGTTTGCACTGGCCTGGCAAGTACCTTCCTTGAAGAAAATGGACGAAAAAATGCCGTATGCGCTGGATGTGTTGAGCGACATTCTCAGCGGTGATTCGTCCAGCCGTTTCGATAAAAACCTGATTCGCGGCAAAGAAAAAGCGCTCGGCATCAACGTGAGCTACGACTTACTCAGCCGCGAAACCCCGCTGCTCACCATCAGCGGCCTGCCTGCCGCCGGTACCGACACCCGCGAGCTGGTGGCGTTGGTGCATCAGGAAATTGCCGATATCGCGAAAAACGGCGTGAGCCGACAAGAATTGCAGCGCATCCGCCGCCGCAGCGAAGCGCAGGAAATCTACGCCCGCGATTCGATGACGCACCAAGCCGCCTTAATCGGTATGCTGGAAGCCAACGGCTTCAGCTACCGCGATGAAGCCGAAATCCGCCGCCGCCTCGCCGCCGTTACCACCGCCGAAGTACAAGCCGCCGCCCGTTTGTTGCAGGCCGAAAAGCAAACGTTGGCGATTGTGAATCCGCGCCCCGGTACGCCGCCACAACAGGCAGTACCGGCTACACCGGCGGATTTGAATCCGGATGGTGCAACGCATTAAATGCCTGTCTGAAAACGCCTTTAAAATTTGGCAACGCCTTCCAAAATGATAGATTTTTATATAAAAGAAAAAATTTGCCCCGATGAGGTCAAAGTTATTCTATCCGGTTTGTTTAGATGCACAAGCGATAAAATCCTAGTCTTGCCTCTTGAGGAGTTTAATGAAATTATCCTGTTGAAACAAGATTTTGATGAGATAGTTTGCTTGTGTGCATATATTGAAACCAATGGCGATGCTGCATTGCTGCTCCAGCTTTATCGCTATGAAATGAGTGATGATGATCTTTTAAAGAATTTAGTTAATATTTCCCGAAACAGCCATTTTTCTTTCTATTTTCCGTTTGATGATTTTGATGGCTGGATATGGATTCAAGATGGGCATACTCATTTTGGAAAAGAACTGGAAACCGAAAAAGAAAGATGTTTTCTATTTAGCCGCTAGCGTTTGATGCAAGCCGTAACGCGGTTTTAAAAACAAACTATGCCTCACAAAATGCCTGTCTGAAACCCTTTACCACACAGGAAGCCGAATGAAAAAACTGCTCACCACCACTTTGCTCTTGCTGGCGCTGCCCAGCGCCCACGCGCTTGATATCCAACGCTGGCGTACTGCCGAAGGCGCGACCGTGTTGCTGGTTGAACGCCATGAAAACCCGATTGTCGACATCAGCGTACAATTTCCCGCCGCCGGCAGCATTGCCGATTCGCAAGGTAAGAACGGGGTGTCCGACTTTGCCGCCGGGTTGCTCACCACCGGTACCAAAAAGCACGATGAAGAAAACTTCAATAAACGCATCAACGATCTGGCTGCCCAGCTCGAAAGTGATAACGACCGGGAAAGCAGCAGCCTAACTCTACGCAGCCTCAGCCGCCCCGCCACCTTGCGCCAAGCCGGTGAGTTGATGCAGCAGGCTCTCTCCCAGCCGCGCTACGATGCCGAAGTGTTCCGCCGTACCCGCCAGCAGGCCGAGTTGGCGTTGCGGCAAAACGAGAGCCAGCCGGGTTACATCGCCATGCGCGAATCGGTGAAGCTTGATTATCCGCAGCACCCGTATTCCGCTGCGGCCTATACCAGTGTGCAGAGTTTGCAGGCCGTGTCGCTGGATGATGTGAAAACCTTCCACCGCAACCAGTATGCTAAGGAGGGCGCGGTGGTGGCGCTGGTGGGCGACCTCAACCGCCAGCAAGCTGATCGCTTGGTGGGCAATTTGCTCAAAGGCCTGCCTGAAAAAGCGCAAACCGCCGCCAAAGTGCCGCCGGTGAACGAGCAGGCCGGCCGCCGCGCCGATATTCCGTTTGCCAGCGAACAGGCGCAAGTGGTGATGAGTATGCCTTTAATCAGCCGCAACGATCCCGATTATTATGCGCTGGTGGCGGGTAACTACATTCTCGGCGGCGGCGGTTTCGACAGCCGCCTGATGAAAACCCTGCGCGACGAGCACGGCTATGTTTACGGCGTTTCCAGCAACTTGATGCCGCAGCGTGAAAAAGGCCGTTTTGTGATTCAGTTTGCCACCCAAAAATCACAAGCTCCCAAAGCTTTGGAGGCCGCTGAAGCCGTGTTGCGCCGCTTTATCGCCGAAGGCCCCACCGAAGCTGAGTTGCAGCAGGCCAAAGACAACATCATCGGCAGCTTCCCGCTGCGTTTCGATACCAACCAAAAACTGCTGGGCTACCTCGGCATGATCGGTTTGTATGATTTGCCGAGCGACTGGATGGAACAATATCCGAAGAAAATCGAAGCGCTCACGGTGGACGACGTGAAAAAAGCCTGGCAGCGCCGCGTGAAACCGGAAAACCTGAATACGGTGGTGGTCGGCGGCTGACAACAGCGGTTTTTGCCCTTACAATCGGTTTTAAACTGTTACAAAAAACGGTTCCGTCATACAACGGCTGAGACCTTTGCAGAAAGTTTTAAACGCTTAGTTCCCTGTTGACGTCATTCCCGCGCAGGCGCACCGCTGTCTGGAATAAATTCTGGTTTTAATTTAAAAGGCTTACAGCACTTGGATTACAAAGCGTTTGAGGTTTTAGGAACTCGAAATTCATCAAGCAACCTTGTTCCCTCCCCTGTGGGGGAGGGTTAGGGAGAGGGTAAAACGCCTGCTGTCCTGAAATGCTCTTTACTCAAGCCCAAGCAAGCCCTCTCCCCAACCCCTTCCTGCGGTCGCCACGGGAGAGGGGGCAGGTTGCCGGAATATTTTAGATTTCTGTATTGCCATAAAATTTATTCCGGACAGCGGTGCGCCTGCGCGGGAATGACGTCACTTGTGTATCCAGTAAATCTAGGAAGTATGTTGCAAAGATACTCGGATCAAGCCCGAGTATGACGCTCATTACCAGCCCTGTCCCATACGCCGGAAACCCATTACCATGAGCCTGAAACAAAAACTGCCCCATCCCAAGCTGACCGAAGACGCCCGCTTTGAAATCCAAGCGCGCGAGTCTTATCATTTGCTGAAAATCATGTCCGAATTCGTCACCTGCGGCGAAGAATTGCGTGCCATTCAGCCCGCGGTGAGCATTTACGGCAGCGCCCGTCTCCAACCCGAAGACCCCGATTACCTCTTTACCGAACGGCTTGCCCGCAAGCTTTCCGATGCCGGTTTTTCGGTGCTCTCCGGCGGCGGCCCCGGCATCATGGAAGCGGCCAACAAAGGCGCTCATGCCGGAAAAAGCCCGTCGGTCGGCCTCAATATCGAATTACCGCACGAGCAGCACGCCAATCCGTATCAGGATTTGTCGGTAACCTTCCAGCACTTTTTCCCGCGCAAAGTGATGTTCGTTAAACACGCCATCGCCTATGTGGTGATGCCCGGCGGCTTCGGCACGCTTGATGAACTGTTTGAAAGCCTTACCCTCGTGCAAACCGGCAAAACCCCCGCCCGCCCGATTATTCTGGTGAACCGCCCGTTCTGGCAGGGCTTGATCGACTGGCTGCACGAGCAACTGGGCAAACGCGGCTTAATCGGCGCGGATGATATGTCGCTGCTGCAATTGTGCGACGATGAAGACGAAATCGTCGCCACCATCTTCGATCACTACGAAAACTGCTTCGACGGCGTGTGTATGCTGCCGAATAATCAGTGGGAATTGGGCTTGTAGGTTTTGTTTATCCAAACAAAATGCCTGTCTGAAAAAAACTTTCAGACAGGCATTGTTATATCCAAGCCATTTTTCAAGTCGGTGCAAAACGGTTACGGTGCAGACTATCCAAGCTGTTGAAGGCTGATTAGCGGAAATATTCTATGAAAAATTTTTAGAATCTCAGGATTTTCTTTTAACAAGGCGAGGGCATAATTTTCTGATACATTCATATCATATGGTTTTGTACCTCTTAATAATGCAATTCCAAATAACGCATCTTTTTTATTTGAATCCAGATAACCATCAGGAACAAATCCAATGATGTTATAGATGTTATAAATATCCTGATTCTCAAGTAGTGAGAAAATATAATCTGGAATATCTTCTATTTTTGTTGTGCGTATAACTTCTTCAATCCATTGGTTAAACTCATTCATATTAATGGCGTCGTAATATAAACAGCTGATTGCGAATGATAAATCTTGCCCGTCGTCTTTATAAATTTTCCACATCATTATTTTCCTTGTTCTTATAATCGTTTGTAGCTAATTTTAAATGCCTGTCTGAAAAACTCGCAAGCTCGTTTTCAGACAGGCATTTGTTATTGAACAAGTGTTTTCAAGTCGGTGCAAAACGGTTACGGCGCAGGCTGCCCAAGCCGTTGAGTGCCAGCAGGCCGAGTGCCGCCCAGATCAGGCCGTAGGTGAGATAAGCGCTTTCGGTAACCGGGGTGTCCAAAAGGGTAACGGAAAAGGCAAACAGCAGCGCCGGTTCAAGATAGCTCAACATGCCGAATACGTTTACCGGCAGCAGGATGCTGGCTTTCAAGTTGGCCGACATGGCCACCGCGCTGACGATGCCCAGCGCGGGCAGCAGTAGCCAGTAGCGCGCCTCGCCGGCAATCAGCGGCAGGATATTGTCTTGCAGCAGCACCCAGCCCAGTGCAAACGGGAAAATAATCAGCAAATCCAGCGCCAAGCCGTATAAGGGCGGGATGCCCATCGCACGGCGCATCAGGTAATAGGGCGGGTAAACCGCGCATACCCATAAAGTTGTCCACGAAAAAGCGTGGCTTGCCCACAATTCGTGCGCCACCCCCAGCGCCGCCAGCATCAGCGCGGCGGTCTGCAAACGGTTTAAGCGCTCGTTGAGCAGCAGGCGGCCGGCCAGCACCATCATCAGCGGAAACAGAAAATAGCCCATCGCCACATTCACGCCCTCGCCGTTGACCGGCGCCCACATAAACAGCCAGAACTGGCTGGCGACAATCGCGGTGCCCACCAGCATATACGCCCATTGTTTGGGGTCGCGGCCGAGTTTTTGCTGAAAAAAGCGCACTACGCGGTAGAGGCCGACCGAAGACAGCAAAATCGCCAACACCCCCGCCAGCATCACCAGCATCCGCAGCGCGAATACATCGGTGCCGCTCAACGGCGCCATCCACAGACTGAACAGATAGAGCACGCTGAATAAAATTTGAGAAAGCAGGCCTAGGTACAGGCCTTTGGTGGCGGGAGTCATGAAGCGTCTTCCAAACAGTATTTATCGGTTATCAAGAAAGAGGCTCATTATACGGATTTGCTGTGAGAAAAAATTTCAATAGAATGGTATTTTGAATATAATTATTTCATAAAATAGCTTATAAAATCATTATTTCTCATTTGGAGCACCATCATGCACGAATTGGACAAAATCGACCGCCATATCCTCAACGAATTGCAAAGCGACGCCACCATTTCCCTGAAAACGCTGGCCGAACGGGTGCACAGCTCGGTGGCAACCTGCCAGCGCCGCATTCAAGCGCTTACGCAAGAAGGGGTGATTTTGCGCCAAGTAGCGCTGGTGTCGCCGCCCGCAGTCGGCCGCCAGATCAGCGTGTTTGTGATGGTGGAAATGGAACATCCCAGCGTTTACCATCAAGAGCGCTTCGAGCAGAAAATGCGCAGCGAGCCGGATGTGATGACCTGTTACGAAATTTCCGGCGATTACGATTTTCTGCTGCTGGTGCATTCGCTGGACATGCCGACCTATCACGCCTTCACCCGCCGCGTGCTGACTAACGAGTACAATGTGCGCAGCTTCAAAAGCCAGTTTGTGATGAATTTTGCCAAGGCCGAGAGCAAGATTACTTTGTGAAGGAATTGCCTGCCGAGCAAAAATGCCTGTCTGAAAGATTATGCACGTTTTAGCTTCGCAGAAACTCACTTCGTTCGTTTTCAGACAGGCATTACAGGCCGGCAACGCGCCGCGCCCGAAATACCGCTTGAACAGGCGTGTGATGCGGGTTACCGTTTACTAAACTATTCAGGGGAAATAACCATGACTGCAAATATGATGACTACCCAGAAGTGGTATGAGCATATAGTAAATGTGGTAATTGGGAATACAGCTACATTTAATGAAAAATGCCCAGATGAAATGCTATATATAGTTGAGCGAAAAGGGGTTACTTTTGCAGCTATGACGCATATGTTAATGTATACGAACGCCGCAACTTCACACGCATACTTATTTGAACACGACCTGAAAAAGTTTAAACAATATGCTTATATCTCGGGAAAACTGGGTATTCTAAGAAGTGTCGATTATGAAGAACCGTCGCCTTTTTTCTTCCCTTGCGATATGTTGAATGTGCAAAATCCGATGTTTCTGATGCTGATGAGCGACAGCCCGCAGCTACGTGAGTTTCTGATCCGCAATATCGACAACGTTGCCAATAACACCGAAAAGTTTACCGACCGCTATGACCTTAACCGCCACATGATTTACAACACGCTGCTGATGGTTGAAGGGGTACAGTTGGAACGTTTAAAGCAACGCAGTCTCGAAGTGCTGGCGCATCCCACGCCCAATAAATGGCTGCAAAAGCGATTGGATGACTACCGTTTCTTCCTCGCCTTTGCCGAACAGGATGTTGATGCGATGAAAAAAGCATTGGAACCGCTGTTTATCAAAAAGAACGCCCGTGCTGCCGCAAAGGAAACACTCGCGTATTTCGATTTTTTCCTACAACCGCAAATCGTGATGTACGCCAAACTCGCATCGATGCAGGGTTTTGATTTAGAAATAGACCATGAAATCGCACCGAGAGATTTAATCGTCTACGACCCGCTGCCAGAAGAGGATTATCAGGATATTTTTGAGTTTATGAAACCATACGATTTGGCGTATCCGTATGAATACCTGCAATATTGGGTGGATTATTACACTCGAAAAACCGACCATTTTCCGCCGTTGGGGGTATAAGCGGGGTGTAGCGGAAGTGAAATGGCTTGGATAAAACAATGCCTGTCTGAAACCGTTTTCAGACAGGCATGGTTTGTGTTTACTTACTTCACATCCAACCACCATTTTTGCGTGCGATAACCTTGCGGCTGGTATTTCTCACCCATTTTAGGCGCATCCATCGGCAGGCCTTTGCGTTCGGCCTCGGTATCGGCGCGTTTGATGTTTTCATCCCACGGATTGCGCCCCAGGCTGAATACGCCCCAGTGCATCGGCACCATGCGCGCGGCTTTCAAATCGATGGCGCCTTGTACCGCCTGCTCGGGGAACAGGTGGGTGCTCGGCCAGCCGGGGTTGGCGGCATCGATTTCCATAAAGGCCACATCAAAGCCGCCGTATTTTTTACCGGCGTCGGCAAAATGCTCGCTGTAGCCGGAGTCGCCGCTCCAATACAAACGCTTGCCCGCGCCTTCCAACACAAACGCCGCCCACAGGGTTTTGTTGCGGTCATCACGCCAGCGGGAAGAATAGTGCAGTGTTTCTTCGGCGGTATAGCGCACACCGTTGATTTCAGTGGTTTCACCCCAGCCCAGTTCGGTAATTTTGTCTGCCGGTACCCCCCAACTTTGCAGGCGCGCACCCACGCCCAAGGGGGTCACAAAGCGCGCTACTTTATCGGCCAGATGGCGGATGGTGGAAGCTTCCAAATGGTCGTAATGATCGTGGGTAATCAGCACCACATCCAGATCGGGCAACTCTTGCAGCTTAATCGGCGCATGCTGGATGCGCGGCACCAGGTAAGGAATATCCAGCGGCGCGGCATTGCCGAACACCGGATCAATCAACACGCGCTGGCCGGCCAGCTCCATAATGGCGGAAGAATGTCCCAGCCAGTAATAAGCAAAATCTTCGGCTTGGCCAAAGCTTTGATGGTTGAGATCGACCATCGGCAACAAGCCTTGCGGAATATAGCCACGATAACGGATAAAACCGCCTTCGCCGGTGGCTTTTTCGGGGTAATAAGGCAAATCTTTGCGGGCATGGAACTGGCCGTCGCGGTAATACGGCAAATGCTCGAAACGGCTGCCGTCGGGCAAATCGCCGATATTGCGGTAAACCTGAATACCGGCACCGGCGGCGATGACGGCCAAGGCCAGTAAGGTGTAAAGAGGATATTTATAGCGTTTTTTCATGTAGTTCCTATTGATGGTGCATCAGCGGCCTGAGCAGCTGTTTTCGCTTCCAATTTTTTAATATAAGTCATATAGATGAGCGAAAAAATCATTAAGTATAACGGCATATCTTTTTAAGTATAATATGGGTTATGCTGAAAACAGTTTTTAATTAAATTGAAAAATCACATCATGAATGCCGCTATCTACCACCAGCTCACCCTGTTTCACGCCATTGCCGACGAGGGCAGTATTTCTGCTGCGGCGCGTAAGATGCAGCTTTCTCCGGCCGCTGTTAGCCACGGCTTGAAAGCCTTGGAAACCCATCTCGGCCTGCCGCTGTTTTTGCGTTCCACCCGCAAGCTGGAGCTCACCGAAGCCGGCCAGCATTTGCGCGCCAACACTCAGGAATTGATGGTCACGCTAACGCGGGAAGTGGAGCAGGTGCGCGACTTAGGCGACGTGCCTTCCGGTGTGGTGCGCATCACCATCCCGCGCTTTGCCTTTCATGCGGTTTTGCAGCCGCTGTATGCCCGCTTTTGCGCCCGCTATCCGCATATCCGCTTGGAAATCTCGGTTTCCGATGCCGCGATCGATATTGTGCGCGAGGGTTATGATCTCGGTATTCGTTGCGGCAACATCATGGAAGAGGGCATGGTGGCACGCGAAATTCTGCCGGCTATGCGCGATTTTCTGCTGGTTTCCGAAAGCTATGCCGAACGACACGGCATCCCGCAAACACCTGCCGATTTGGTGCACCACAAAATGATTGGCTACCGCATGATCAGCGCCAACCGCATCCAACCGCTGCTGGTGCAGCAAGACGGGCGGCAGGTGGAAGTGAAGATGCCGATTTCACTGGTGGTAGATGATGAAATGGATGTGATGATAGACGCCACCCGGCAGGGGCTGGGCATCGGGCGCATTTTTGAAGCCTCTTTTCGCCAACAGCCGGATCAAGAGCGCTTTATCCCGATCTTGCAAGATTACTGGGTGAGCTACCCGCCCATTTATCTTTATTACCCGCAGCACAGCCAGAAAGCCAAACGGGTGCGGGTATTGATTGATTATTTGTTGGAACACACAGCCAATAGCGGCAAAGCTGGTTGATAAAGCTGGGACACGGAATTAAGCCGCTTCAATTGTTTTCAACACTTTAGCAGGAATACCGCCAACTATCGTATTGGCAGGTACATCTTTGCTGACCACCGCACCGGCGGCAACGATGGCGTTTTCGCCTACCGTGACACCCGGCAGGATGGTGGCACCCGCGCCAATCCAGGCGTTCTTTTTGATGGTGACGGGCGCCAGAATCACGCCGCGGCGCTCGGCGGGGTTTTCGGGATGATTCACGGTAAGGATATTCACACGCGGGGCGATGAGTACATTGTCTTCCAGCGTGATGCCGCCTAAATCGGTAAACATGGCGCCCGAATTGATAAACACGTTTTTGCCGATGCGGATATGGCGGCCGAAGTCGCTGTAAAACGGCAGGTTTACATGCAGGGTTTCGTCGATTTCGCTTTGGGTAAAGTCGGCAAAACTCGCGCGGATGGTGGATTGGCTGCGGTGGCCGCTGCCCAGCTCGGCGATTTTGGGCGCGTTTTCATCGGCAATGCGGTGAATTTCGTCATACAGCGGGCTGCCTGCGGGGATGGTTTGGTTAAGGGGGAAGTGGTGCATGATGGCTTCCTTATATCAATGTATGCCTGTCTGAAAATTTAACCGTCAGCGATTAATTAGGCCTGTCTGAAACCTTTTCAGACAGGCCTCTTGGCTTTATTTCAATTTGGCTTTAAAGAACGATTCAAACTTATCGTAAGGAATTTTGTTGTTGGCGTTGTCGTACAAATCGATGTGAGATGCGCCCGGTACGATGAACAGTTCCTTATCTTTGCTGCCCAGCGATTTAAATGCGTCTTCACCGAAATAACGCGAGTGGGCGTTTTCACCATGTACCACCAAAGCGGGGGCGCGCAATTCGGCGGCACGTTGCAGAATCGGCATATTAATCAAAGGCAGCATGCCGGTGATTGTCCATGAACCGTCGGGGTTGGAGTTGACGGCGCGGGGGTGGAAACCGCGTTTGGTGGTATAGAAATCGGAATATTCGCGGATAAATTGTGCCGTATCGGCAGTGAACTGCTCTTTGCGCAGGTTATTGGCGGGCAACAAAGCTGAGTAACCGTTTTTCGACGTTTCCCAACGGGCGTTGCTCATGTCCGATTTCATTTTATAGCGGGCGTCTGCATTTTGGGCAGGTGCTCGGTCGTATGAACCTTTCGCGTTTTGTTTCATATTGATTTCATAACCGTTGGCGGCAACACGGGTCATGTCGTACATGGTGCTGGTGGCCACCGCTTTGATGCGCGGATCGGAAACCGCTGCATTCAAGGCAAAGCCGCCCCAACCGCAGATGCCCAGAATACCGATGTTGTCACGGTTCACATTATCCAGCGAGCCCAAATAATCTACGGCTGCCGAAAAGTCTTCGGTATTGATTTCGGGCGACGGTACATTACGCGGTTCGCCGCCGCTCTCGCCGGTGTAGGAAGGGTCGAATGCCAAGGTAACAAAACCGCGTTCCGCCAAGGTTTGGGCATACAGGCCGGAAGATTGTTCTTTCACCGCGCCAAACGGGCCGCCCACCGCAATGGCTTGCAGTTTGCCCTGAGCGTTTTTCGGGATATACAAATCGCCGACCAAGGTAATGCCGTAGCGGTTTTTAAAGCTGACTTTGCGGTGTTCTACTTGATTGCTTTGCGGGAAGATTTTGTCCCATTCGCTCACCATCGATACCGGCAGCGTCGGGTTTTGCGCGTGTTGCGAAGCGGAAGCGGGTGCAGTTTGGTTGTCGGCTGCCTGGCTGCTGGCGCAGGCGCTCAGGCCGAATAAGGCGCTTAAGGCGATCACGCTGCTGAGGGTTTTGAAGGTTTTCGGTAAGGTTAAGGTAGTCATGTCAAATTTCCTTTCAAATAAAGTTGGTGTGTTTCCTGAGCTGATGGAGTGCATTATAGGCAACCATATTGAACTTGATTAGACGGTAAAAAACGATAATACTTATACCTTATTGTTATAAATAATTGAAAAAATCCCATGACCAATCGTGAAAACTACAATGATTTATATCTCTTTATGCAGGTAGTTCGCGAAGGCAGCTTTACCAAAGCTGCCGCCAAGCTCGGCGTGGCACAGTCGGGCGTCAGCCGTACCGTGCGCGAGTTAGAGGCAAGATTGGGCGTGCAACTGCTCAACCGAACCACCCGTAAACTGGCGCTTACCCAAGCGGGCAGCCGTTTTTTCAAAGAGCTGGAAGAGAGCTTTGAGAAACTCGACAACGGTTTGCACATGCTGGCGCAAATGCGCGATATGCCCAGCGGCACGGTGCGCATCAATGCCAGTCAATACGCCATCGATACCATTTTGCTGCCCAAGCTGGCGACGTTTCACCGGCTTTACCCCGATATTCGATTGGAACTGATTAGCGAAAGCCGTTTTGTCGATATTGTGGCCGAAGGCTTCGATGCAGGCGTGCGCTTGGGCAGCGAGGTGGGCGAAGAAATGGTGGCGGTCAAGATTTCGGAAGAGATGAAAATGGCGGTGGTGGCAACCCCCGAACACTTTCGCCGCTACGGTTTTCCCAAAACACCGCCCGATTTGGCGGCGCATCCCTGCATTGCTTACCAATTGGGCAACCGCGGCGTAGCGCCTTGGGATTTGTGGTATCAGGGCGAGCCTTATCTGCATCACCCGCAAGGGCAATGGGCGTTTGCCGAAAGCTATATGGAAACCGCAGCCGCGCTGCGCGGACTGGGTGCGGCTTATGTGCCGCTGGGTTTGGTGGAGGATGCCTTAGAGCGCGGCGACTTGATTCGGGTATTGAAAGAACACAGCCATCGTTATCCCAGCTCTTATCTGTATTACCCTCATCGCAATGTGTCGCGCGCGCTGCGGCTGGTGGCGGATAGCTTGCGGGTGGGTTAGTGGTGAAGAATGCCTGTCTGAAAAAATATGGCGGCGATATAGAGATGTTTTAGCTTCGCAGAAACTCACTTCGTTCGTTTTCAGACAGGCATGGTTTAAGGCAATCCGTTTGTATCGTGAAAGAGATAAACAGGAATGATGATGAACAAACGCTTACACAGTAAATAGATGACAAACGTTGTTTCAAACAGATGCTCGGTACTTTCTACCGTTTGCTTTGTAAAAAAAGGGTAGCGGTGGGATAAAAAAGGTGCCGACTTACTCCAAAAGCCTTATGCTGTCGGGCTTTT
>CALFOA010000147.1 GCA_937919795.1 uncultured Neisseria sp. | reverse complement strand
AATTACGATGAAAAAGTCGACATCTACAAAATTTCTTTGGCCCTGAAAAAAGCCGAATTCGATAAAGGCCAGCAAAAAGAAGCGGAATGGAACCAGCGCTTGGCCGCGGCACAAACGGGTGAAGATGTTAAATCGGTATTCAAGGAGCAGTTGTATTACTATCGCAAAGGCCAACAAGTTCTTTCCGGTTTGGAAATGAGCAGTGAAAAAGGGCGGGCGATTCATCGCCATTTGTTGAATGGTTTGACCGGAGCCACCGGCTTGTTGGAAAACGCGCTGAATTTGGATTTTAATTCGGCGGAAAGCGGTGCGGTGATGGATGAATCTACATTGAAGATGCGGCAATATGGGCTGGAAATTGTACAGGGCATCAATCTGTGGATGGATTTGGTAAAGGCGAATAATCAGCCTATGGATGCGGCAACTGAAGCGCAGTTTCAAGAAAAAATGAAAGAGATTGAAGGCAAGCTGAAATAAGGCATAGGCGGTGCCGAAAATAAGGTATTTCGCTATAAAAACAAATGATGGGGAGCGGGAAAAATGGATGGCGGGCAATGGCTTATTACCCTTATTGCCATTATGGTGATGGGCTTGTTGGGCTTGCTGTCTTTGATGTACAGCATGTTGCTGATGATGTTTGTGCCTATGATCTTAATGCTTGGCGTTGCTTTTTTTCTATTCGGTCTGCCGCTGTATTGGGTAGCCGAGTGGGGCTGGATAGGCTGGTTGGGTGCGGTGGTGTGCTGGCCGTTGTCTTATTGGTTAATGAATTTTGCATTTGATCTTTATTTTTTCAAGCGGGATAAATAGTGTGGGTTGAAAAGAGGTTTTCCGACAGGCATTGCTAACAGAATGCCTGTCTGAAAACGAAATTACGATATTATGCTAAACGGTAAGTGGCAACTTCACCCGTCTGAACAAGAAATATACCGTCAATTTTCCCAATATTTTTAATAAGATAGAATACTGTGATCAGCAATTGTCTACCGTGCCGCAATCTTTACTTAACGCTCAAGACAAAATTGTTGACAATTTTACTTCCGATATTTATATTGACGCCATCGGTTCGGTTTTTAGCGGTTGAACACAGTTTTCCCAGCGGGTGAAAAAGTTACCCGCGAGCTTTAAAAGATTTGGTTGTATCTATTTATTTCCCTAGGATTTTCCATCAGGAGCAGAGTATGTCCATCAAGAATGTTGTGAAGCTTCTCGAAGAGAACGAAGTACGCTTCATTGATTTGCGTTTTACCGATACCAAAGGTAAACAATTGCACGTAACCATTCCCGCGCATGTGGCGTTGGATGATCCGGAAGAGTGGTTTGAAAACGGCCAAGCGTTTGACGGTTCGTCTATCGGCGGCTGGAAGGGCATTCAGGCTTCCGATATGCAGTTGCGCCCCGATGCGTCTACTGCGTTTATCGATCCCTTCTATGATGATGTGACGTTGGCGATTACTTGTGATGTGATTGATCCGACCGACGGCCAAGGCTACGACCGCGACCCGCGTTCCATCGCCCGCCGTGCCGAGGCCTATCTGAAAACTTCCGGCATTGGCGACACCGCTTATTTCGGCCCGGAACCTGAGTTTTTCGTATTCGACGGCGTATCTTACGAAAACCGTATGCACAAAATGGGTTTTGAAATCTCTTCCGAAACCGGTGCGTGGAGCAGCGGCCAACATCTGGACGGCCAAAATACCGGCCACCGCCCGACGGTAAAAGGCAACTATTTCTCGCTGCCTCCGATTGATGCCGGCCAGGATATGCGTTCTACTATGGTGAACCTGTTGGAAGAAATCGGTATTCCGGTAGAAGTGCACCACGGTGAAGTGGCTACCGGCAGCCAGATGGAAATCGGTACCAAATTCAGCACTTTGGTGCGCCGTGCCGACCAAACGC
>CALFOA010000146.1 GCA_937919795.1 uncultured Neisseria sp. | reverse complement strand
GCAGTGTCCTAGGCCTCTAGACGATAGGCGCGTAACCGAATTGCGCACTATACCGAGCGCTTTTTATGCTGTCAACCGAAGCCCAACGGCTTTCAGACAGGCATAGCGGCTTGTGATATGATGCGTGCTGTTTTACCAACCGATTTTGCGAGCGAGTTGCCGATGAGCCCTTTGAAAAACGATACTTTTTTACGTGCCTTATTGAAACAGCCGGTGGACTACACGCCGGTGTGGATGATGCGCCAAGCCGGCCGTTACTTGCCGGAATACCGCGCCACCCGCGCCAAGGCCGGCAGTTTTCTGGATTTGTGTAAAAACACCGAATTGGCCACCGAAGTGACCATCCAGCCTTTGGAGCGTTTCGATTTGGATGCGGCGATTCTGTTTTCCGACATCTTAACCGTGCCCGATGCAATGGGCTTGGGGCTGTATTTTGCCGAAGGCGAAGGGCCGAAATTCGAGCGCCCTTTGCAGCATGAAGACGACATCCGCCGCTTGCAGGTGCCGGATATGGCCTCGCTCGATTATGTATTCGATGCGGTCACCTCCATCCGCCGCGCGCTCGACGGCCGCGTGCCCTTAATCGGCTTTTCCGGCAGCCCGTTTACGCTGGCCTGCTATATGGTGGAAGGCGGTGGAAGCAAGGAATTCCGTATCATCAAAACGATGATGTATTCACGCCCCGAGTTGCTACATCATATTCTGGAAGTGAACGCGCAGGCGGTAACGGCTTATCTGAACGAGCAGATTAAGGCCGGTGCGCAGGCGGTGCAGATTTTCGATACCTGGGGCGGCGTGTTGAGCGGCGAAGCGTTTGAAACCTTCAGCCTGCGCTACATGCGCCAAATCGTGAGCGGCTTGATTCGCGAACACGAAGGTCGCCAAATCCCGGTGATTCTGTTTACCAAAGGCGGCGGCCAATGGCTGGAAAAAATGGCCGAAAGCGGCGCCGATGCGCTGGGCTTGGACTGGACTTGCGACATCGGCCAGGCGCGCAGCCGGGTAGGCAATCAAGTCGCCTTGCAAGGTAATTTCGACCCGTTTGCACTGTTCGGCACGCCCGAGCGCATCGAAGAAGAAGTAGCGCGTATTCTCGCCGGATTCGGCGCCGGCAGCGGCCATGTATTCAACCTCGGCCACGGCATCAACCAGCACACGCCGCCGGAACACGCCAAGGTGTTGGTGGATGCGGTGCATCGTTTGTCGCGCCAATATCATCAGGATTGATGTTGTTTGAGTTTTCAGACAGGCATTTTGGTTTAAACACGGCACAGAAAGATTTCTGTGCCGTGTTTTTTTGTGCTGATGATTACTGCTTGATTGGGGTTTTGGGGCGGTAAATCGATGTATTTCGAGATCAAGCGGCACAAAATTGCTTTATGCGGTGTGGGTTTTTAATCAAGATTTTGATTTTTCATGTGCTTTTTTTGGTTGCGGAATGTGCCAACCAAGGTTAATAATAGTGAAGTATTGTGTGGATGGTTTTGCATATATGCGTCAATGGCTGAACCATCCCATCAATCACCTTTCAAGAAAAATATACGGGTGCGGTTTCCCATACCCAATCATGAGTTTAAATAAATAGGAGTAACTGAATATGAATCTGAACACTTTGAAACCTTTGGGCTTTGCCTGCTTGATGGCTTTCGGCTTGGCTGCTTGCGGCGGCGGTGACAAAAACGCGTCTGCTCCGGCCAGCGGTGCGGCTCCGGCTACCAAAACCGAGAGCACGCTGGAAAAAATCAAAGCTTCCGGCACCATTGTATTGGGTCACCGCGATGCTTCTATTCCGTTCTCTTATATTGCCGACAACCCCAATCAGCCGATTGGTTATGCACACGACTTGCAGATGAAAGTTGTGGAAGCGGTGAAAAAAGAACTCAATATGCCGGATTTGAAAGTACGCTATAACTTGGTGACTTCGCAAAACCGTATCCCGCTGGTGGTAAACGGTACCGTCGATTTCGAATGCGGCTCCACCACCAACAATCTTGAGCGCCAGAAACAGGTTCAGTTCTCCAACAACTTCTTCGTAGTCGGCACCCGCCTGCTGGTAGACAAAGCCGCTGGTATTAAAGACTTTGCCGATTTGAAAGGCAAGCCGGTGGTGACTACTTCGGGTACCACTTCTGAGCGTTTGCTGAAAGAGTACAACGATAAAAACCAAGCCGGTATGAACATTATTTCCGCCAAAGACCATGGCGAAGCTTTCCTGATGCTGCAAAACGGTCGCGCACAAGCTTTTATGATGGATGATGTATTGTTGGCCGGTGCCCGTGCCAAAGCAGAAGATCCTGCTAAATGGGAGATTGTCGGCACCCCGATGTCGTTTGAAAACTACGGTTGTATGATGCGTAAAGACGACCCGGCTTTCCAAAAAGTGGTGAACGATGCCATGAGCGCAGTGTTCAAATCGGATGAAATCAATAAGATGTACAAACAATGGTTTGAAAGCCCGATTCCGCCGAAAAACGTGAACATGGAATTCCCGATGTCCGACAAGATGAAGGAAATCATTGCTCATCCGAACGATAAGGCAGCTGATCAGTAAATCACTACTGAATAGCAAGCATTGTGCCGTAAAGCGGGGCTGCCTGAACCCTTGGGCAGCCTTTGTTTTCCGCTATGAGTAGGAGATGCAGATGAATTATGCTTGGAACTGGGGCGTGTTGTGGGACAAAACAGGCATCGGTAACGAAATCTATTTAAACTGGATTTTAATCGGCTTGGGCTGGCTGTTCGCCATCGGCGGCATCGCTTGGCTGATTGCAATGGTATTGGGTACCGTGCTCGGTATCATGCGCACGCTGCCGAGCAAAACCGCCAACCGCATTGCCTCGGCGTATGTGACGCTGTTTCGCAATGTGCCCTTATTGGTGCAGTTGTTTATCTGGTATTACGTGATGCCCGATTTCTTGCCCGCCGGTGTGAAAAACTGGTGGTTCAACGATTTGGCACCGAATACTTCGGCGATGATTTCCGCCAGTATAGGCTTGGGTTTGTTTACTGCCGCGCGTATTTGCGAACAGGTGCGTACCGGCATTCAGGCGCTGCCCAAAGGGCAAACCCATGCGGCTTATGCACTGGGGTTCAACACCCGCCAAGTATATCGCGAAGTATTGCTGCCGCAGGCATTTCGTATGATTCTGCCGCCGCTGGGCTCGGAATTGACCAACTGCTTCAAAAACGCTTCGGTGGCCTCACTGGTAGGCGTAATCGAATTGATTTCCCAAGTAAAAACCATTGCCGAGTATACCCAGAGCAATCTGGAAATCTATACTTACGCCACTTTGATTTATATGGTGGTGAATATCAGCTTATTGATGTTTATGGGCTTTTTGGAGCGCCGCTTCCGGGTTCCCGGTTTGATGTCGGAGGGTAAATCATGAACGGATTCAATTGGGCGGAACTTTCCACCGCCATGCCCGGCTTGATGCAGGGCTTGGGCGTTACCCTGCGCCTGTTGGCGATGGGGGTGGCCGGCGGTATTGTTATCGGCACCTTCCTTGCGTTGGCGCGCTTGTCGTCGATTAAGTTTTTATCGACGCTGGCGAAAATGTATGTGAACTATTTCCGTTCGGTGCCGCTGCTGTTGGTATTGATTTGGTTTTACTACGCCGTGCCGATGATTTTTACTTTGGTAACCGGCGATTATCTCACCATCGATGTGGCGTTCACTTCCTGTGCGGTGGCGTTTATGCTGTTTGAAGCGGCTTACTTCTCGGAAGTGGTGCGCGCCGGTATCCAGTCGATTTCCAAGGGACAATTTAATGCGGCCTATGCGCTGGGCATGACTTACCCGCAGGCAATGCGTTTGGTGATTCTGCCGCAGGCTTTCCGCAAAATGCTGCCGCTGATTTTGCAGCAAAGTATTATTTTGTTTCAGGATACCACTTTGGTGGCGGCCATCGGCCTGGTGGATTTCTTCCGCGCAAGCTACGTGCGCGGTGACTTGATGAATTTGCTGACTCCTTACATTATCTTGGCGGGCGCGATGTATTTTGTGGTGAGCTCGCTGGCGATGTTGGGCGTTAAACAGTTGCAGAAAAGGTTAAGAGTATGAGCGATAAACCGATGATCGATATTAAAGCGGTCAATAAATGGTACGGCCAATTTCAGGTGCTGACTGATTGTTCCATCAGCATCAGCAAAGGTGATGTGGTGGTGGTGTGCGGGCCTTCCGGCTCGGGTAAATCGACCCTGATTAAGTGTGTGAACGGCTTGGAACCGTTCCAACGAGGGGATATTGTGGTGAACGGTGTTTCGCTGGCCGATCCGAAAACCGATATGCCGAAACTGCGTAGCCGTGTGGGCATGGTGTTCCAGCATTTTGAGTTGTTCCCGCATCTGTCGATTAAACAAAATCTGACGGTGGCACAGGTGAAGGTGTTGGGTCGCAGCCAGGCCGAGGCCGAGAAAAAAGGTTTGGCTTATCTCGACCGCGTCGGCTTGAGCGCCCATGCGCACAAATATCCGGCCGAACTCTCCGGCGGCCAGCAGCAGCGGGTGGCGATTGCGCGCGCGCTGTCTATGGATCCGGTGGTGATGCTGTTTGACGAACCGACTTCCGCGCTCGATCCGGAAATGGTACAGGAAGTGCTGGATGTGATGGTCGGCCTCGCCAAAGAGGGCATGACCATGATGTGTGTGACCCACGAAATGGGCTTTGCCCGCCAGGTGGCCAGCCGGGTGATTTTTATGGATCAGGGCAAAATCGAAGAGGATGCCACTTCGGAAGAATTCTTCACCACGCCGCGCGGCGAACGTGCCCAGCATTTCTTGTCTAAGATTTTGAATAATTGATGGTCAATTTTCCTTAGAAATGAGCAACAGAGGCTTCGGCCTCTGTTTTGTTTTCTGTTATGATTCGGCCTGTTTGGTTTGCGTTATCGAATACAAAAGATGGGCAACGGAATGCCTGTCTGAAAGGATAAAAAATGAAAGTCGCGATAGTCGATTACGGTATGGGCAATCTGCATTCAGTATTAAAGTCGGTGCAGGCGGCGCGGCAGTTGGCGGATGTGCAGGCCGAGGTGGTGCTGACCGATCGCCCGGAAGAAGTGATGGCGGCCGATAAAATTGTGTTCCCCGGCCAAGGCGCGATGCCCGACTGTATGGCGGCTTTACAACACAGCGGCTTGGGCGAGGCGGTGGCAGACGGTTTGAAAAACAAGCCGTTTTTCGGTATTTGCGTGGGCGCACAGTTGCTGTTTGACCACAGCGAAGAGGGCGATACCGCAGGCTTAGGCTGGTTTGCCGGCGAGGTGAAACGCTTTGCAGCCAACCGGCACGATGCGGCGGGCAATAAACTGAAAGTGCCGCACATGGGCTGGAATACCGTGCGCCAAGTGAAGCCGCATCCACTGTTTAAAGATGTGGCTGACCACACCCGCTTTTATTTTGTCCACAGCTATTATTTTGCGCCGCAAGACCCAGAGATTGTATTGGGAACCAGCGATTACCCCGATGATTTTGCCTGTATTGTCGGGAAAGATAATGTGTTTGCCACCCAGTTTCACACCGAAAAAAGCCACGACGGCGGTTTGTTGTTGTTGCGTAACTTCCTGAATTGGCAACTGTGAGACACTTTATTACAGATTCACGGTCGGGCGGCAACGGTGTGTAGGTAAATCTCAAAAATATGTTAGAATATGTGAATATTCGGTGTTAAAGAACGCCGCTAAGTTGTATTTTCTTTTCAGACAGGCATTCTTAAATGCCTGTCTGAAACCGATATTAAAGATAAACGGATAACCATGTTACTGATACCTGCAATTGATTTGAAAAACGGCCAATGCGTGCGCCTGAAACAAGGGCTGATGGATGAGGCGACCGTGTTTTCCGACCGACCGGCTGAGATGGCGCTGCATTGGTTAAAACAGGGCGCACGCCGTTTGCATCTGGTGGATTTAGACGGCGCTTTTGCCGGCGAACCGAAAAACTTTCCGGCGATTGAAGAGATTTTGGCTGAGGTATCGGCGCATATTCCGGTGCAACTGGGTGGTGGTATCCGTGATTTGGCTACGGTAGAAAAATACCTTGCTTTGGGTTTGAACGATGTGATTATCGGCACCGCTGCGGTGAAGAATCCGGCTTTTGTGCGCGAAGCGTGCAAAGCGTTTCCCGGCCATATTATCGTTGGCCTTGATGCTAAAGACGGCATGGTGGCGATTGACGGCTGGGCCACGGTAACCGAGCATCATGTAATTGATTTGAGCAAGCAGTTTGAAGACGATGGTGTGAACAGCATTATTTATACCGACATCGGCCGCGACGGCATGATGAGCGGCGTGAACATTGAAGCCACGCAGAAATTGGCTGAAGCCGTATCGATTCCGGTGATTGCTTCCGGCGGTTTAACCAATTTGGATGATATCCGCGCCTTGTGCGCCGCCGCTGGCAGCGGCATTGCCGGTGCGATTACCGGTCGCGCCATTTATGAGGGCAGCATTGATTTTGCCGAAGCACAAAAGCTGGCAGATGAGTTGGCTGCATAACGAATAACGGATTGATTCAATAATAAAGAAAAACATTACATAAAGGGAATTCAATATGCTTGAGGCATTTGTTTTAGCATTCTGGTTGATTTGGTCGTCTGAGCGGGACATGAACATCCTCATGGAAAGCCTGGTGTTCATGTTGTTGGTGATGATTATGCGCGGCTTAATCAGCTTTCAGGCTCCGGAAATCAATAATTTATGGTTTGCATCCATGGGCGTGCAATGGGGGTATGTAGCCTTTGTATTTTGGTTGGTTAACCGTTTTTCTACCGGATTTGCCACGACTTTGCTGTATGCAGCGGCGGGTGCCGGTGGTTATTACTGGCTGGCTTTGAATGCTACTCGGTTGGTGGAACCTTACATCGTATAAATACTGCCGTATATTCAGCAATATAGTGAAATTACTAAACAGCAACTACGGTGTGAATTCGCCTAGTATCCGTTCTTTATTGATGCACTATATAATGGCGGTATAAAGCAGATTTTTGCAGGCCGGTCGAAACTTTTCGGCCGGCCTGAGTTAATTGGAGAGTTTTATGGCATTGGCAAAACGCATCATTCCCTGTTTGGATGTAGAAAACGGCCGGGTGGTCAAAGGGGTAAACTTTGTCGGCCTGCGCGATGCGGGCAATCCGGTGGACGTGGCCAAGCGCTACAACGATGAAGGGGCGGACGAACTTACTTTTCTCGACATCACCGCGTCTTCCGATAACCGCGACACCATTTTGCATGTGATTGAAGAAGTGGCTGCGCAAGTGTTTATTCCGCTCACCGTCGGCGGCGGTGTGCGCAGCGTGGCCGATGTGCGCCGCCTGCTTAATGCCGGTGCCGATAAGGCCAGCATCAACACCGCGGCGGTGACCAATCCCGATCTGGTGAACGAAGCGGCCGGTTTCTTCGGCTCGCAGGCGATTGTGGTGGCGATTGATGCTAAAGCAGTGAACCCCGAAAACAGCCGTTGGGAAGTGTTTACCCACGGCGGCCGCAAGGCGACCGGCATTGATGCGGTGGAATGGGCAAAAAATATGCAGGCGCGCGGTGCCGGTGAAATCCTGCTCACCAGTATGGATAGGGACGGCACCAAAATCGGTTTCAACCTACCGCTCACCCGCGCCATCAGCGAAGCGGTCGATATTCCGGTGATTGCTTCCGGCGGCGTCGGCAATGTGCAGCATTTGATAGACGGCGTAAAAGAGGGCAAGGCCGATGCGGTGTTGGCGGCCAGTATTTTCCATTTCGGCGAAGTGAGCATCAGCGAAGCGAAAGCGGCGATGCGTGCGGCCGGGATTGAAGTGCGCTGAATGCCTGTCTGAAAAGAAAGAAAACCATGAAAAAGCGTTTGTCAGCAATTTTATTATTACCTTTTTTGACGGCCTGCGGCGGCGACAGTACCGAGAAAATCGGCGAAGCCAGCACGGTGTTTAATATGTTGGGCAAAAACGACCGCATCGAACTGCACGCCTTTGACGACCCGCAGGTAAAAGGCGTAACCTGTTATCTCTCTTACGCCAAAAAAGGCGGTTTGAAAGAAACGGTGAATCTGGAAGAAGATGCTTCCGATGCTTCCGTTTCCTGCGTGCAGACCGCACCGCAGGTAAACTATACCGAAGCGGCGGTGCTCAAGCCGCAGCAGATTTTCAAAAAAGGCTCGAGCTTTGCGTTTAAAACCCTGCAAGTGATGCGCTATTACGACCCCGCGCGCAAGGTGTTTACTTATTTGGTGTACAGCGACAAAGTGATTCAAGGTTCGCCGAAAAATTCGATGGACGCGTTTTCCTGCTACACCGGCGCGCCTTTGGATGCGGCTAAGTTGAATCTGCCGCCCGAGCAGCAGGTATTTGGTTCTTGCGTGGTGACCGGTACGCCGCCTGCCGCTAAGAACTAAACTTTTTCAGACAGGCATAGATACCGCATCGGAAACCAATATGTTGGAAAGCCTGATTATTCATGATGCCGCCACGGCCCATCTGTTCCATACCGCTATGGAATGGTTGGCGCTTAGTGGCGGTTTTTTGCTTTACCGCAAGCTGAAAAGCCGTTCCGGTAAGGCTGAGAGCGCGTGGTCGCGCGGCAGCATGATGGTGCTGATAGGCTGCTTGCTGGGCGCGGGCATCGGCAACAAGCTGGTGGCGCTGCTGCAATATCCGCAGGTGTGGCCGTTGTTGTGGAACGGGCAGACCGGTAGTTTTTGGCTGACCGTGTTTTCCGGCCAAAGCGTGGTAGGCGGTTTACTCGGCGGCTGGATAGGCGTAGAAATCGGTAAGAAATTCAGCGGCATCCGCAGCCGCACCGGCGATGATTTTGTGGTGCCGATTCTGGCGGGCTTGATGATAGGGCGCACCGGCTGTTTTATCGCCGGCTTGCACGACGGTACTTACGGTATTCACACCGATTGGCCGTGGGCGGTGGATTTTGGTGACGGCCCGCGCCATCCCACCCAGCTTTACGAATGGCTGGCCGCGGCGCTTGCCTTAACCGCATGGCCGTGGTGGCGCCGCTTTTTTGCCCATGAAGCAGGTTTGGCATTTCGGGTGATGATGGCGGGTTATTTAGTGTGGCGCCTGTTGATTGACGGCTTGAAGCCGGTGCCACCCGGCTGGCCGTTGGGTTTGAGCGGTATTCAGTGGGTATGCCTGCTGGGGTTGGCGGTGATTGGGTTGAGTTACCGCAAAGCGCGGTCGTTACCACCGACTGCGACTGCACAGGCGGGTGAAAGTAGTAGATAATCCATATATGCCTGTCTGAAAAATAGATTGGCTCTGCCAACGGTTTTAAGAGAAAGGGCACGCGGTGGAAGGTTGCTTGAGATTGTTATTGGTCGGCATCGTTGCTTTGCTGGCGGCTTTTGTGGTCGGCGGCGGGGTGTGCTTCGGTGGAATAATGTTGAGCGAGATGTCGATGTCTTCAAGCTTTCAATGGCTGGAAGACTTGGGAATAATAGTGGCTTGGGGCGCATGGCCTGTTGGTTTGCTGGTTTTTGTGGCGGTGATGATTAAGCTATCCGGTAAACGGTCTGCTGAGGATGAACCGAATGCATCACAGGATCAGCCGCCTCAGGAATAAAACGGGGCAGTTTTAATAGGGGAAATATCATGCAGGGATTCTGGCGTTTTCTGTTGTCGCTTCTGGTGGCGTTGTTGGCTGCTTTTGTGGTGGGATTAGGTTCATGTGTCGGTGGTTTCCTATTGATTCTCGGCAACCAGTCGATAGCGGCGAGTCAATCGTATTCTATACTTCTGTTGGTTGGCGGCATTCTACTGGTTGTCATTACTTTTATTCTGGTGATGGTCAGCATGTGGCGTGTGTTGAGTAGATCGAAGAGCCAGCCGGTTAAATTTAAGTTGCCGCCGAAAACAACCGACCAACCCCCGCCTGATTCCAAAGCATAAGCCGTACATTTCCCTAAAAAACCTTAAGAAACGAACAGCAACCATGTCGCGTAAAAACCGTCCTTATCATTTCTACGATACCACCACCGGGCTGTGTCAGGCCTGTCTGAAACCGGTGGAAGCCAAAATTATTTTTAAAGACAACCGGGTGTATATGGATAAATGGTGCCCGAACCACGGCAGTGAGCGGGTGCTGATTAGCGATGATGCGGCGTATTACCGCCTCGGGCGCGAGGTGTTTGTGAAGAAGCCCGAAATGCCGCAGCGTTTCAATACCGAAATGCGCTACGGCTGCCCTTATGATTGCGGCCTTTGCCCCGACCATATGCAGCATTCCTGTTTGTCTATCGTGGAAATCAACCGCGCCTGCAATCTGAATTGTCCGGTTTGTTTTGCCGACAGCGGTACCCACCGCAGCGAGCATTATTCTTTAGCAGAGGTAGAAAAAATGCTGGATGCGGTGGTGGCCAACGAGGGCGAACCCGATGTGGTGCAGCTCTCCGGCGGCGAACCCACCATACACCCTGAATTTTTTGCCATTCTGGCCGCCGCCCGCGCCCGCCCGATTAAGCATTTGATGATTAATACCAACGGCGTGCGTATCGCGCAGGACTTTGAATTTGTCGAACAACTGGCCGCCAGCGGCCTGCACGGTTTGGAAATTTATCTGCAATTTGATTCGCTGGATAATCAGGTTACGCAAACCCTGCGCGGCGCCGATTTGAGCCGCATCCGCCAACAGGCCTTGGAAAACCTGAACCGGGTCGGCTTGTCGACTACTTTGGTGGTGACCGTTGCCAAAGGTGTGAACGACCATGAAATCGGCGAGATTATCCGCTTTGCCGCTTCGCAGCCCTGTGTGCGCGGGGTAACGCTGCAACCGGTGCAATACGCCGGTCGCACCCACAATGTGGATGACCGCAACCGCTTAACGGTTAGCGAAATCCGCCGCCGCATTGTCGAGCAGAGCGGCATTTTCAGCGAGGCCGACATCATGCCGGTGCCGTGCAATCCCGATACTTTGGCGATGGGTTATGCGTTTAAAGATGAAAGCGGAATCCTGCCGCTTACCCGCTATCTCGATCCGCAAACACTGGTGGAAAACGCCGGCAACACCATTGTGTTTGAACACGATGCCAATCTGAAAGACCAAGTATTCAAGCTGTTTTCCACCAACCACAGCCCTGAATCGCAGGCCAATTGTTTGAGCGAACTGATGTGCTGCCTGCCCGAAATCGCCGCGCCAGCCGAGTTTGGTTATCAAAACGTATTCCGCGTTTTGATTGTGCAGTTTATGGATGCCGCCAACCTCGATATCCGCAGCCTGAAAAAGTCCTGCATCCACTTCGCCACCCCCGAAGGCAAGCTGGTGCCGTTTGAAACCTACAACCTGTTTTACCGCCCCGAAGCAGCCGAACAATTGGCCGCCTTGCGTGCCAAAATCGAAGCGGGCAATGCTTTGTGGGCGGATAAAGTGATCCAAATTCAGCCGGAAGAGCTTGTTTGATAGGCAGATATTTTTCAGACAGGCATTTGATAAACTGCATCCATTTTAAAATACGCCGATTCATATGACCGATCTCACCCTCTGGCATTACCTCGCCATCGCCACACTCGGCGTGGTGGCCAGCATCGTCAATATCTTAGCGGGCGGCGGTTCCAACCTGATTCTGCCGCTGCTGATGATGTTTGGCGTGCCGCCCGATATTGCCAACGGCAGCAACCGGGTCGGCATTCTTTTCCAATCGCTGACCGGTATTCGTGGTTTTAAACAGGCCGACAAACTGCCCACCGGCGATTTGCGCGGCATTTTAATGCCGATGATGTTGGGCGGTTTGGCCGGTTCGCTGTTGGCTTCGGTGTTGCCCAACAGCGTGTTGAAACCGGCGCTGCTGCTCACCATGCTGGGTGTGGCCGCGATTACTTTTTTCAAGCCCAATCTGCTGCTGACACCGGAAAATGCCGAAGTACGCAAAGTGGCGGATACGCCGTGGGTCAAGCCTTTGCTGTTTGCCGCCGGTATTTACGGCGGTTTTGTACAGGCCGGGGCGGGATTTTTGATGCTGCCTTTGTTTGCCGGATTACTGTGTTACGATTTGGTGCGCGCTAATGCCTTAAAGCTGGTGTGCACGCTGTCGTTCACCACCGTTTCGCTGGCGGTGTTTATCTGGTACGGCAAAATCTGGTGGCTGGTCGGCGGTGTGTTGGCGGTCGGTAACATCATTGGCGCGATGATCGGCGTGCGGCTGGCTTTGAAGCTGTCGCCGAATACCATGCGCTGGATTTTGTTTGTGATGACGCTGGTGGCGGTGGCCGGGGCTTTGTGGAAATAGCTTAGGGGGAAAATAAATAATGAATGTTTATGGTGAAATGGCTTTGGAAGCCGTTGCATTATTCCCAATGCGAGAAAATATCGAACAAGCATGGGCAGATGCCGCGCAGTCTTTGGCTCCAACTGAGTCTGTACGTAAAAAAGGGTGTCCTAAAAATGCTTTTCTAGGGTTATGCCGAGCTGGTTTGGTAAAAGGCGTGGTGTCTGAGCCTACTGATAAGATTTCAAAAAATGGTGAATATGCGGTGGCCGCGGTAGCCTTGCTAAAATTGGATTCTGCTTGGGCTGAGCAAAAGAAAAGTGTGTTATGGCAAAAAATTGTCGGTAACGGGAAACAGCATAACGGCCAACTGGATGTGGTTTTGGCTTTATGGCATGCAGGTTTGATTGTTGGTTGAATGCCTGTCTGAATGATTATTGAAATGAGGAACAAAGATGTCGCAAACATTATTAGAAGGCGTAAAATTCGACGATAAAGGCTTGGTGTGCGCCATTGCACAAGATGCACACACCCTGCGCGTGCTGATGGTGGCGTGGATGAATGTAGAGGCTTTACAGAAAACCGCCGAAACGGGTTTTGCCCATTATTACAGCCGTTCGCGCCAAAAGCAGTGGATGAAGGGCGAAGAATCGGGGCACACGCAAAAAGTGCACGAGTTGCGTTTGGATTGTGACGGCGATGCGGTGGTGATGCTGATCGAACAAGCGGGCGGGATTGCCTGCCATACCGGCCGAGAAAGCTGCTTCTATCGAGTGTGGCGCGACGGCGCGTGGCAGGTGGTGGATGCGGTGTTGAAAGATGAAGCAGCGATATACGGCAAAACCAAGGCTTAATGCCTGTCTGAACATGGGTGGGGCATAAAAACCAAGACAAACCTACGGTTTGTTGCCCTCTCCCTAACCCTCCCCCACAGGGGAGGGAATAAAATGGTAGGAACTTCTAAAATAGTTGGTTAATTCCAGCAACTTGTTCCCTCCCCTGTGGGGGAGGGTTAGGGAGAGGGCAGTAAGCCGCAGGCTTACCTTTTCTTTCTAGGTACAACACAAAAAAGATTGAAACATGAACGATCAAGTATTAACCGAAATCCAAAACGTGATTGATTCCCGCAAAGGCCAAAACCCGGAAACGTCTTATGTGGCGCAGCTTTTGCACAAAGGTGAAGACAAAATCCTGAAAAAAGTGATTGAAGAAGCGGGCGAGGTGTTGATGGCGTCGAAAGACGGCGGCGGTGAACATTTGGTGTATGAAGTGGCCGATTTGTGGTTTCACACCCAGGTTTTGCTCGCCCACCACGGCCTGCGGGTGGAAGAGGTGGTGAACGAGCTGGCGCGCCGTCAGGGTTTGTCGGGGCTGGCGGAAAAAGCGGCGCGGCAGGAAAGTTGATTTTGTATTACAATCGCGTTCTAAAGCGTGTGCATAACAACCAACTGGAATAACGGTATGCAGTTAAGCGAACTGGTTTACTACCCCGTCAAATCGATGCGCGGCATTGCGCTGGAATCGACCGAGGCTGGCATTATGGGCTTGTCGCACGACCGCGAATGGTTGCTGACTGATGAAGCCGGACAATTCATTACCGCGCGCGCTTATCCGCAATTGTTGCTGTGGCAGGCGCGCTGTGTGGACGAGGGTTTGCAACTGATTGCACCCGATGGTGACAGCCGTACGGTAGCCGTCGGCGATTTGGCGCGAAGCAGCGAAGTTACGGTGTGGAAAGATACCTTTGCGGCGGATTCCGGTTGTGAAGCGAGTAACCGCTGGCTCAACGAAAAACTGGCTACGCCGGTGGTAATTCATTATTTGGGCAAGCGCAGCCGCAGGGTGTTGGCTTATTCGCAAACGCCCTTATCGTTTGCCGACGGCGCGCCGTATCTGTTAACGAGTTCCGCTTCCTTGACGGCGTTAAACCAAACGCTGGCGCAGCCGGTGGAAATGCGCCGTTTCCGGCCGAATCTGGTGATTGATGGTGAGGCGGCTTATGCGGAAGAGGGCTGGAAACGCATCCGCATCGGTGAGGTGGAATTTGAGTTGTTCAAGCCGTGTGTTCGTTGTGTGATGACCACGGTGGATTTGCAAACCGCTGAAAAATCGCCGCTGCAAGAACCCTTGAAAACGCTGGCGAAAACCCGCAAGGCGATTTTCGGCATGAATATGATTGCGTTGAACAGCGGCGTTTTACGGCTGGGCGATGCGGTCAACGTATTGGAATAGTGTAACGATTATAGGAAAGGCCTGTCTGAAAAAGGCCGCTTTGATTCGGAGTACCTGATGACCGATTGTATTTTCTGCAAAATTGCAGCTAAAGAAATTCCCGCCGGTGTGGTGTATGAAGACGATGACATGCTATGTTTCAAAGACATCAATCCGGCCGCGCCGGTGCATTTGTTGCTGATTCCGAAAGTGCATTTCGATTCGCTGGCACATGCACAGCCTGAACATGAAGCCTTGCTGGGCAGAATGATGATGAAAGTGCCGAAAATCGCGGCGGATGCGGGTTTGAGCAACGGTTTTAAAACCCAAATCAATACCGGTAAGGGCGGTGGGCAGGAAGTGTTCCATCTGCATATTCATATTATGGGCAGACCGGCTTAAATTATTATATGCCTGTCTGAAAGCAGTCGCTTAATCAGGCGAAATACAGTTTTTAATTGAAGGATGTAAATCATGGGTAGCTTTTCTATTTGGCACTGGCTGGTGGTGCTGGTGATTGTGGTGTTGGTGTTTGGTACCAAAAAATTGCGTAATGTCGGCAAAGACTTGGGTGGTGCGGTGCACGATTTCAAACAAGGTTTGAATGAAGGTTCTGAAGCTGAAAACGCCAAGAAAAAAGACGATGTGATTGAACATCAGTCTGATAAAGACAAACAGGCCTAAATCATGTTTGACTTCGGCTTCAGCGAGTTGCTGCTGATAGGCGTGGTGGCTTTGGTGGTATTGGGGCCGGAGCGTTTGCCGCAAGTGGCGCGTACCGCCGGCTTTTGGCTGGGGAAAATCCGCACGCATGTGGATTCGGTGAAAAGTGAGCTGAACCGCCAAGTGGAAGCCGCGGAATTGCGTGAAGTTAAAGAAAGCATGGAGTCGGCGGCCAAATCGTTCCAAGAAAGCGTGCAGGATATTAATCGTTCGGCCAAAAGAGAGCTGGATACGCTTTCGGATGAGTTGGACTTGCGCCCGGCGTGGGAGCGTTTGCCGCCGCAGAAAACGCCGGCTGATTTTGGGGTAGACGAGCAGGGTAAGCCGCTGGAGCAGCATAAAACGGATACCGCGTTTCCCGAAAATGAAGATTTATACGCTTTTGACTTCCCTGATTTTTCCGATTCCGAAACGCCTTTGCTGCACATGGTGTCGCTGCGTCGCCAAGCGATGATGCGGCAGCGTGATATGCGGCCGAAATACCGGGCGCGGCCGAAGCTGCGGGTGCGTGGTCGGCGTTGATTCTTATCAAATGCCTGTCTGAAAACGATTGCAGGATGTTTTCAGACAGGCATTTGGAGTGCATGGCAGCCGAAAAAAAACGGTTGCCGATTTTCCTGATGGATAGATGAAGTGTCTGAACAAACTCTGGTCGAACATCTGATTGAACTGCGCCGTCGGCTGGTCTGGACGGTGGCGGTGCTGTTGTTGTGTTTTCTGGCCTTGATGCCGTTTTCGCAACAACTTTATACCTTTGTGGCCAAACCCTTGATGGCGAGCCTGCCGCAGAATACCAGCATGATTGCTACTGATGTGATTGCGCCGTTTTTTGTGCCGGTGAAGGTGACGTTGATGACGGCGTTTCTGCTGTCGTTGCCACATACGCTGTATCAAATCTGGGCTTTTGTGGCACCGGGTTTGTATAAACATGAAAAGCGGCTGGTGTTCCCGCTGGTGTTTTCCAGCTTGGTGTTGTTTGTGTGCGGCATGGCGTTTGCCTACTTTTTTGTCTTCCCGATTGTGTTTCAATTTTTAGCCAAAGTGACACCGGTGGGCGTGAGCATGGCGACCGACATCGATAAATATCTGTCGTTTGTGCTGGGCATGTTTGTGGCGTTCGGTGCCACTTTTGAAGTGCCGATTGTGGTGATTCTGTTGCACCGCATGGGCGTGGCTTCATTGGAGCAATTGAAAAAAGCGCGGCCTTATGTGATTGTCGGCGCGTTTGTGGTGGCGGCGGTGATTACGCCGCCGGATGTGTTGTCGCAAACGCTGATGGCGATACCGCTGATTTTGCTGTATGAGGCGGGCTTGTTGTTTGCGCCGTTGTTTAAACCTGTGCAAACGCAGGAACAGACTGAATAAAATGGTATCTGAATAATCAGGAGGTTTGTTTCAAGCCTCCTGATTGTGTTTTTTGTAAAACAGAATGCCTGTCTGAAAAAGTATGGGGATGACTTGGTCGCTAAACAGGTCGGCAGCAATAGTAATTTGGTATAAAATAACGGGTTTTTAAAGCGCAAGGCGTTGGCAGGCATATGGCTGTTTTTGAAAAACATTGGTCGCATCCGGCGGCGGTAATCAGTTTGTGCGGCTTGATTGTGATCAGCCTAGCTTGGGAATTGTGGCTCGCGCCGCTGCGCCCGGGCGGTTCTTGGCTGGCTTTAAAAGCTTTGCCGTTATGCCTGCCGCTGGCGGGGGTGTTGAAAGGAAAACTCTATACTTTCCAATGGGCTTGCCTGCTGATTTTGGCTTATATTGCCGAATCGGTGGTGCGTCTGTTTGATGCGACTTGGGCCAGCCGTTTGTGTGCTTTGGCCGCTTTGTGCTTGAGCTTAGTGTTTTTTATTGCCTGTTTGGCGTTTGCCAAACAAAAAAAGAAAGGTGCTGCGTGAGCAGAATCGAAACCAACAATCACAATCCCGACGTTTCTTTGTTGACGTTTGGTTTTGCGCTGATTTGTATTACCCCGTTTATGTCGATTTGGCGAGTGGGGCCGCTGTCGAGTTATTACCTAGAGAGCGGCTCGTTGCTGTTTGCGCTGATATTGGTGTTGGCCACGGCGCTGACCGGCAAAATGAATGTGCGCTTGCCGGCCAACAGCGTGTATTTTTTGGTGCTGGCGGCTTTTTGGTGGCTACAGGCGCGGGTGATGGCGCTGCCGTTCCCAGGCATGAGCGATATGGCGGTGTGGTCGTTTGTGATCATTGCGCTCTTGGCTTGGGCGTGCCGCGGCTGGGTGGTTGCGGTCGGACAGGATAAGGTCGGTACGGTGCTGGCGTGGGCGCTGGTGGTGGGTGCGCTGTTGCAGTCGGTGGTGTGTATCGTGCAGCTGGGTGGTTGGTCTAGCCAGTTCAGCGGTTATATTTTAAGCAGCCATTCCGGTAATGTGATGGGGCAGTTGGCGCAACGAAACCACCTTGGTCATTACATGATGTGGGGCATTATCGCCGCCGCTTATTTGTGGGCGGAACGGCGAGTGCCGAACTGGCTTGGTGCGCTGTTGATAGTGTATCTGGCTGGCGCAATCGGCATGGTCAATTCGCGCACGCTGTTTATTTATATTTTTATGCTGGGCTTGCTGGTGCTGTTCTGGCGCTGGCACGCGGGCAAAGCAGCAGCACGCATCATGTGGATTATGCTGTTTGCGCTGGCGATGGTGGTGTTGGTACAGCTGTCGTTCGATAAACTGATGGTGTTGTTACAGATTGATTACGTTAGTGCCATCGACAGGGTGTCGAGCAAACCCATCGATTCGCCGCGCGTGGTAGAACGCAATCGGGCGTGGGCGGTGTTTCTAACTGCACCGATATGGGGGCATGGTTGGCAGTCTTATTCCGAACAGGGTTTTCTGGTTAATGCTTTTGTAACCGGCTGGCGCTATGATAGCGCGAGTGTATTGTTTACCCACACCCACAACATTTTTTTGCAACTGATTACCGAGATGGGCATTGTCGGTACCCTGCTGGTATCCGGCGGTGTGGTTTGGGTGTTGTCCGGTTACTTTAAACGCCCGGTTTCGCAAACTTCTTTGCTGCCGCTTTGTTTGTTGATGGTATCGTTCTGGCATTCGATGCTGGAATATCCGTTGTGGTATGTGTATTTTTTGGTGCCGGTCGGCATCATGTTGAGCTTGCAGCCGGTTGCTGAGCAGAAAGTGGCTACCGCCCGTATAGAAGGGCGTTCGGCCATGGTGATCCGTTGGGGTGGCGCGCTGGTGGCGGTGTTCCTGATTACCGGGCTGGTACGTTTGGCGTTGGTGTACGGTGAGTTGGTGAAGTTTGATACCGTATCGAAAAACGATACGCCGCAACAAGTGGCCGACAAAATCGATGGTTTGTTGCGGATTGAGCGCAGTGAGCCGTTGTTGCGCTACTATGCTCAATTGTCGCTGAACCGCCGTGCTTCACCGGCTGATCCGGTAGTACAGCCGTGGGCGGTACGCGTGGCTGAGCAGGCAATGGAGTTTAGGCCATATGCCAATGCGCATACGGTAGGACTTTATCGTTACCGCAACGGTGATAAAGAAGCTGGTAAATACTGGATGCGGAAAATGTATGAATATTATCCGAGTCAGATGCCGTATTACGCTACGGTGATTGATGCCAATCCGATTTTTAAGGATTTGCGTCCGCAATTGGATGAGGCGTGTGCACAATACGCTAAGGTGAATCCGGAGCAGAAATGTCCGGCACCGGTTGCCGCAGCTAAACCGTAATAAAAAATAGTGAATGAAGTATGATGCCTGTCTGAAAAAGCAGGCATCATTTTAGGGAAAACGTTATGAATGTATTGGATTATTCAAATAAGCCGTCGATATCGGGTTGGAAAGCACTGCCGTTGTGGTTGATGTTTTCGGTGTTGGCGGTGGTCTGCTTTGCCTTCCCTTGGGCAGAGGATCATCTTTACTACTTTTATGTAGAACAATTACCGCTGGTGGTTTCCTTGCTGTTGTTTGTCGGCACGGCTTTCAGCGGCGGATTGAAAATCAAAGTACCGACGGGCTTTTATTATTTTGCCGTAGCGGCGGTGTTTGTGTGGTGGCAGGCAAGGATGTTGCATTTGCCGCTAACCGGGCCGAATGACGGTGCGGCTGCCGTATTGCTGATTTGCGGTTTTCTCTATTGGGCGGTAAAAGGCTTATCGGCCAAGTACGGCCAACAACAGATTTTAACGATAGTTGCGTGGTTATTGCTGATAGGCTCACTATTACAAAGCATGGTGGCGATTTTGCAGCTCACCGAATGGTTGGCGCCGTGGGGCGGATACCTTTTCTATTCCGGTGGCGAGCCTTCCGGCCAAGTCGGCCAGCGTAACCATTTGGGTCATTACATGATGTGGGGTGTGCTGTCTACTGCTTATTTGTGGTCGGCACGAAAAATGTCGGCTACGTTGGCGGTGATTTGTTTGCTGGCATTGGCAGCAGTGTTGGGTATTGTTCGCTCGCGCACCATTCTGGTTTATCTGATGGCAATTTTGCCATTGGTGCCTTTGTTATGGTTTAAGGTATCGCGTAAGGCGGCAGGTATTTTGCTGTTTACGCTGGCGGCAGTAGGCTTGATGCAGGTGGTTTCCCCGCTGTTGGTGACCTCTTTTGTGCGCAGTGATTTTGAATCGGCATTGCAGCGTGCGGGGGAATCCGGGTTTGCACATTCCGGTCGTTATTACGAATGGCTGAAAGCTTGGGAAGCCTTTAAAAGCGCTCCTTGGCTCGGTCATGGTTGGGATGGTTTTGCTTATCAGAGCTTCCTGATTAACAATTCGCCCGAAGGTTATCGCCCTTATGACACTGCGGTGTTGTTTACCCATTGTCACAATCTGGTGTTGCAATTGCTGGCTACCATGGGTGGCGTTGGCGCCTTGATTCTGGTGGGCGGTTTTGTGGCGGTAGCGGTGGTGAGCCTGAAAAAAGGGTTTACGGCGGCCAGTGGTTTTGTGTTGGCGATGTTGTTGGTAACGGTTTGTCACAGCATGTTGGAATATCCGTTGTGGTATCTCTATTTCATGGTGATGTTTACTGTTTTATTCGCTTTGCTAGGTGATGATGCGCAAGCCGTTGAGTCTACCGTTGCTGCTGATGCCCCCAAACAAGTGATTACCAAATCTGCTTTTGCCGGTTTTGTGGTGGTGATGGTGGTGTTGGTCGGTTTGTTCCGCTTGGAGTACAGCTATTACCGTATGTTGGTGAGCCCGGAAACGCAGAATTTGAGCCAGGAAGAGGCGTGGACTAAAGAAACCAGCAAGATGATGTATCTCTACAATAATGAGTCTTTATTGAAGCTGGATGTTTTGATTAAACTGGCGGTGAAGACCGGTGACTTTGTTTACATGAACAAAGAGGTACCGAATTGGATTCCGCGCGTGCACAGTGAGTTGGCAGCTCAGCGCCCGTATAGTTTGGCGTTCTATCACGGCTTACATCTTGAGCGCGAAGGTAAACATCAGGAGGCGTTGGCATGGTTGGATAAGGTTTACCGCTATTATCCCGAGCAGATGAGCAAATACGCCGTGGCTCTGCGACAAGATGCGCGCTTTGCTCCGCTGTATCCGCAAGCCGAGCAGGCTTGTGCGGATATTGCCAGACTGCTGCCACATCTGCAGCGTTGCGAAGCTTGGCCGCAAGCTGCTGCAAATAAATGATATTTGGATTGTAAAGGCGGTTGCGCTCATTGCAAAAAAGCGCAAAAGCGCAGGGAAATATGCTACCTAACCCAATATAAGCCATGTTAAGATTGAGCGCGTTCCAATAAGGGATGCCTGTCTGAAAGAAGCATGGAGTTGACAGGTATGACTTGGGAGCCATATTTAAGAAAAAACAAAAAGGATAGCACAATGAGCCGTGTTTTATTGGTAGATGACGATGCGTTATTGACGGAATTGCTGACAGAATACTTAACCGCAGAAGGTTTGAATGTCCACAGCGTGCCCGATGGAGAGGCTGGTGTGCAAGAGATTTTATCCGGTCAGTACGATGTAGTCGTGCTGGATTCCATGATGCCGAAGATGAACGGCTTGGATGTGTTGAAAAACGTCCGTAGCCAAAGCACCATTCCGATTATTATGTTGACCGCCAAAGGCGACGATATCGACCGCATCATTGGCTTGGAAATGGGTGCCGATGATTATGTACCAAAGCCTTGTACCCCACGAGAATTGCTGGCGCGTATCAATGCTATTTTGCGTCGCGCACAGAATTCAAGTAACGATCAGGGCAGTGCGCCGAACAGCATTGCGGTAAGCGACGTCACCTTATATCCGGCTAAGCGCCAAGCCACCATTGGTGATGCGCCGTTGGAGTTGACCAGCACCGAGTTTAATCTGCTGGAAGTGTTGATGCGTCATGCCGGTCAAGTGGTCAGCAAAGAGACTTTGTCTATTGAAGCTTTGGATCGCAAACTGGCTAAATTTGACCGCAGTATCGACGTGCATATTTCCAGTATCCGTCATAAACTCGGCGATCCCTCTTTGATCCAAACGGTTCGCGGTTTGGGTTACTTGTTTGTTAAAAACTGATTGAGAACAGCCGTTTAAATGAAACTGTTTCAACGCATATTCGCCACGTTTTGCGCCGTGATTATCTGCGCGATATTCGTGGCGAGTTTTTCTTTCTGGGTGGTACAGAATACTTTTGCCGAAAATCATTATCGGCAGCAGCGGATCATCGAAACCACTTTGCTCAACAGCATGGTGTCGGCGTTCAAAGCGCGCGGTGAACAGGGTGCCAAAGATATTTTGCAGGAATGGCGCGACCATCCGATTTCGCGCAATGTGTTTATGATTGCCGGTGACGACGACCGCGATATTTTAGGCCGTCGCTTGGATTCACGCTTGATTGAACTGGCACGTCAGAATGCGCGTAAAAATCCCAGCTCGGATATGATGCACATCGAATATGATCGCTTGGGCCAGGAATATCTGTTTTTCATCAAAGGCAGTGAAGATCAGAGTGATAAGCCGGTTAGCCCCTTATTTATTCCGGGTTTGCCATTGGCGCCGGTTTGGCATGAAATCATTATTCTCAGTTTTATCTTTTTGGTTGGTTTGCTGCTGGCTTACATTTTGGCCAACAACATCACCAAACCGATTCGCATTCTGGGTCGCGGTATGAATCGTTTGGCGGCGGGTGAGCTGGAAACCCGTATTGCCCAGCAGATAGATGACCGCGACGACGAACTGTCGCAACTGGCCTGCCAGTTCGACAAAATGGCGCAACAATTGCAGAAGTTGGTGGAAAAAGAGCGTCATCTGCTGCACCACGTTTCCCATGAAATGCGCTCACCCTTGGCACGGATGCAGGCGATTGTCGGCCTGATTCAGGCGCAGCCGCAAAAGCAGGATCAGTATTTGCAGCGGCTGGAGAGCGAATTGGTGCGGATGGATACTCTGGTCGGTGAGTTGTTGACGCTTTCCCGTTTGGAAACGGCCAATATTCCGATGGAAAAAGAAAACCTCAAATTGGTGCCGTTTATCCGCCAACTGGTGGAAGACAGTCAGACGGTGGCGTTGAAGAACCAGCAAAAAGTAGAATTGAAACTAGAGAAAGTGCCGGAAGACTCCACTTTGCAGGCCAATGAGAGTTATCTCTACCGCGCTTTGGATAATGTGATCCGTAATGCGATGGCCTACAGCCCCGAGGGTAGCACTATTAAAGTGAGACTTGCTCAGGATGCCCGAAATTGGATTATTGAGGTGATCGATAACGGGATGGGCGTGGCGGAAAATCAGTTGCCGCATATTTTTACCGCCTTTTATCGTGCTGACAGCAGTGCTAATAAGCCCGGCACCGGCTTAGGATTGGCCTTGGCCAAACACATTGTTGGCCAGCATGGTGGTAAGATTTTTGCGGAAAACATCAAACCGAATGGTTTGAGAATGTGTTTTCTGTTGCCGAAGAAAACGAAAGAGGCGAAGAAATAGTAAATGCCTGTCTGAAAAGAAAATACCGCTCTATCAAGTAGCGGTATTTTCTTTTCAGACAGGCATTTTGATAGCGGAAACTTATTGATTGGCTTTCAGGATGGTTTCCAATTGTGCTTTCGGTGCATAACCGCTTTGTACTTTGCCGTTGGGGAATACAAGGGTCGGCGTACCGCTGAAACCGAGTTTTTCGCCAAGTTCAGTGGTTTCGGCAATCGGGTTGTTACATTCGGCAACTTGCGGTGGCATTTGACCTTTGCGCATCCAGTTGGTCCAAGCCGCAGTACGGTCGGGTTGGCACCACAGCTGCACAGTGCGCGCATGGGCGTTGGGGTGCAGGCTGGCAATCGGCATCATAAAACTATAAATGGTGATGTCGGTCATCTGGGCAAACTCGGCTTCCAGTCGTTTGCAGAACGGGCAGTCGGCATCGGAGAACACCGCTACTTTTAGTTTGCCGTTACCGCGTACTTCCTTAATCGCCTTATCCAGCGGCAGTTGGCTGAAGTCTACTTTATTCAACTCGGCATTTTTTTCTTCAGTAAGGCTTTTGCGGGTGTTTACGTCAATCAAGTCGCCCACCAGCATATAGTTGGCGGTGGCATCGGTATAAATCACTTGATTGCCGGTGACCACTACTTCATAAAGACCGCTTACCGGGGTGGTATTAATCGATAACACTTTCAATTGCTGTTGGCCTTGGCCACCGTATATGCTTTCCAGCTTGTTGGTAATGGTTTTGCTGACATCGTCACCGGCGGCGGTTTTGGTTGTAGCTGTCGTGCTACTGCCACTGGCGGCAGCTGTTTTGCCTGGATGATTTTGTACTGGCGTTTGGCCGCAAGCCATCAGAGGTAGCAGGGCGAACGGTAGCAAGATATTGAGAAGTTTCGCTTTCATGCGTAGGGCGCTTTCCCGATTAAAAATAATAAAACGCATATTATGCCCAAAGCAATTGGCAAGACCAAGTAACTTTAATTGATTTAGCACACCGGGTAAGCAACAAAAGCTTATCTGTAGCAACTAATACATGCGACGACGGTTCACCGATAGGGTTTGCGCAATATCATCGGCCAGAGTGGGGCAGTCGGCTAAGCTCAGATTGCTGATGGTGATGCGGATGGCGGCCTGTTTGCCGAGATTGAATGGTGCACCACTTTGTACCGCCCAGCCTTTGGCCGCCAAAAACTGAATGGCTTGTGCTTCGTTGGGTAGCGGCAGCCAGATATGTTGACCTTCGCCGTTACTGCCGGGTACTTCAATACCGTGTTGTTTCAGACAGGCAATCAGCAGCTCGCGTCGTTGCTGATAACTTTGTGCAATCGCATTCAAGCCCTGCCTCGCGCA
>CALFOA010000145.1 GCA_937919795.1 uncultured Neisseria sp. | reverse complement strand
TGGGCTTGATGTAGTAATGGTGAATATGCTTTAAGACTTTATCCAGCATGATTTTCCAAATCTCAGTAAGTAGCTTGTTTTTTATTCATAACAAAATGCCTGTCTGAAAAGCGTATCCCCACGTTTTTTTCAGACAGGCATTTATTATAACGGCTGCTTACGGCGCCGTCTGTTCCAATTCCAGCGAGGCCGCCAGCAACGACAAACGCGCCATCACGCCGTACACATACAGGCGGTTGCATTCGCAATCGGGGTTTTCGCTGCGGGTTTGCGGCACACCCAGCATATCCCATTGTGCAAACACCCGTTTGCAGCGGTCGTCTTCTCCGCCTTCTTCATTACCTGCAACCGGAATCGCTTGGTTGAGCGGCACAAACAGCATACCGGTCGCATTCAGGTTTTCATCGGTACCGCGCCCTTCGTGCACACGGAAAAAACCGCCGATCACAAAACGGTCCATCATATACACCACCGGCTCGGAAACGGCGCCGCCCAGCGTTTCGTAAGTGTAAATGCCTTCCTGCACAATCACTTCGTTCACTTCCAGGCCTTCTTTGATTTTCGCCATTTTGTTGCGGTTTTTGCGGTTCAGGCTACGCACTTCTTCGCCGGATTTCACACTCATCACGCCCATGCCGTAGGTACCGGCATCGGCTTTCACGATCACAAACGGTTTGTCAGCAATGCCTTTTTCATCGTATTTGGCCTGAATTTTCGCCAACATCCGTTCCACCGCTTCGGCCAGCGCGTCTTCGCCTTCGCGTTCTTGAAAGTCCAAGCCGCTGATTTGCTCGAAATACGGGTTAATCTGCCATTCGTCGATGCCGATTAATTCGGCGAACTCGGCGGCGACTTGGTCGTAAGCGGCAAAGTGGGCGGTTTTGCGGCGGGTAGTCCAACCACCGTGCAGCGGCGGCAGCACGGTTTGGCTGATGCCTTGCAGAATTTCGGGAATGCCGCCGGATAAATCGTTGTTCAACAACACCAAACACGGTGAAAAACCGTCGGCCAAATGTACGCGCTCGCGGGTACGTTGCAGTGGCTCCAGCAAAAGAGTGTCGCCCAAGGCGGTTTCCAATTCGGTCGGCTCGCTGATTTCAGGGTTCAGGCTGCCCACCCGCACTTCAAAACCGGCCGAACGCAGGATATTGCTAAGTGCCAACACATTTTGCAGATAGAAAGTATTGCGAGTATGGTTTTCCGGCACAATCAGCACCGATTTGGCCTGCGGGCAGGAACGCTCCACCGCATCCTGCGCCGCGTGTGCCGCCAACTGGATGAAATTCGGGTTCAGATTATTAAACCCGCCGGAAAACAGGTTCATATCAATCGATGCCATTTTATAACCGGCATTGCGGATATCCACCGAGCCATAAAACGGCGGCTTGTGCGCGCACCATTGCTGGCGGAACCAAGCCTCGATTTTGGTTTGATTAAGCAGAATTTTCCGTTCAAATTCTTTTAGTTGCGCCAGATAAGCATCCGACATCACAGGCAGCGACATATTATTCCCCTAATCGGAATGAAATAAACCCTTGCATAATAGGGTGTTCAGGCAGGTGATTCAAGCATTTAGGCGATTTATTTTTATCGGCACACTCTATTAAATAAGACAATTTGTCTAAAAATTAAAGCAAGATTTATAATGCCTGTCTGAAAAATTTAAAAATTAGACATTTCTCCTTGCATTCCCCGGCATAAATCGTTACCATATTTGCCATATTTTTCTATTCTACAAAGAACAAAATCATGAGCGCACAAACCCTTTACGACAAACTCTGGAACAGCCACGTAGTCCGCGAAGAAGAAGACGGCACCGTACTGCTTTATATCGACCGCCACCTCGTTCACGAAGTCACCAGCCCGCAGGCTTTTGAAGGCCTGAAAATGGCCGGCCGCAAACTGTGGCGCATAGACAGCGTAGTATCCACCGCCGACCACAACACCCCCACCAACGATTGGGATAAAGGCATTCAAGACCCGATTTCCAAACTGCAAGTCGATACTTTAGACAGCAATATCAAAGAGTTTGGCGCACTGGCTTATTTCCCGTTTAAAGACAAAGGCCAAGGCATTGTGCATGTGATGGGCCCGGAACAAGGCGCCACCCTGCCCGGCATGACGGTAGTTTGCGGCGATTCACACACCTCTACCCACGGCGCATTCGGCGCGCTGGCGCACGGCATCGGCACCTCCGAAGTCGAGCACACCATGGCCACCCAATGTATCACCGCCAAAAAATCCAAATCCATGCTGATTAAGGTAAACGGCAAGCTGAAACCCGGCGTGACCGCCAAAGACGTGGCCTTATACATCATCGGCCAAATCGGCACCGCCGGCGGCACCGGCTATGCAATTGAGTTTGGTGGCGAAGCAATTCAAAGCTTGAGCATGGAAGGCCGCATGACCTTGTGCAATATGGCGATTGAAGGCGGCGCACGCAGCGGCATCGTGGCCGTTGACCAAACCACCATCGATTATGTGAAAGACAAACCGCTCGCCCCCAAAGGCGCAGATTGGGACAAAGCCGTTGCCTACTGGAAAACGCTGGTATCCGACGAAGGCGCGCAGTTCGACAGCGTATTCGAGTTCAACGCCGCCGATATTGAGCCGCAAGTAACCTGGGGCACTTCGCCCGAAATGGTATTGGGCGTGGACGGCAAAGTGCCAAATCCGGCCGACGAGCAAGACCCGGTGAAACGCAGCGGCATGGAACGCGCGCTGGAATACATGGGTTTAACCGCCGGTACACCTTTAAATGAAATCCCGGTAGACGTGGTGTTTATCGGCTCCTGCACCAACAGCCGCATCGAAGACTTGCGCGAAGCCGCCGCCGTTGCCAAAGGCCGCCAAAAAGCCGCCAATGTCAACCGCGTATTGGTGGTGCCGGGCTCGGGTTTGGTGAAAGATCAGGCCGAGCAAGAGGGGTTGGATAAAATCTTTACCGCCGCCGGTTTCGAATGGCGCGAACCGGGCTGCTCCATGTGTTTGGCGATGAACGCCGACCGCCTCGAGCCGCAAGAGCGCTGCGCTTCCACTTCCAACCGCAACTTTGAAGGCCGCCAAGGCAACGGCGGGCGTACCCACTTGGTGAGCCCCGCGATGGCTGCGGCTGCTGCGGTATCCGGCCACTTTACCGATGTTCGCAGTCTGTAAAAAAAGACAGCCTGTCTGAAAATCTTTTCAGACAGGCATCCCGATAAATTGTCTTCCCCGCAAAATTTTGGCATGATAGAAATACAGTCATGTTTGTTTATTGACTGGTACTTTCAAAAATACAGGAGTTTACACATGAAAAAATTGATTCTAACTGCCTTAGCCGCCGTAACCATTTTAACCGCCTGCCACACCGTATCCGGTTTCGGCCGCGACGTTTCCAAAGCCGGTAATAAGCTGGAGCAGTCTGCTGACCGTCATACCCATTAATCAAGCAGCTTGGCGGCAAGTAACAATTTCAGCCGCCAAGCCATTGCTGCGCTCACCGAAAATTTCCGTCAGCGTTTTTGATAAAACTGAAAGTACACGCATGAAAGCCTTTACCCAAATCACCGCCCTGGTCGCCCCGCTCGACCGCGCCAATGTCGATACCGATGCCATCATCCCCAAACAATTCTTGAAATCCATCAAGCGCTCCGGTTTCGGCCCCAACGCCTTCGACGAATGGCGCTACCTAGACCACGGCGAGCCGGGTATGGACAACAGCAAGCGCCCGATTAATCCCGATTTTTCCTTGAACCAGCCGCGTTATCAAGGTGCGCAGATTCTGCTCACCCGCAAAAACTTCGGCTGCGGCTCCTCCCGCGAACACGCCCCTTGGGCGCTGGACGACTACGGCTTCCGCGCCGTGATTGCGCCGAGCTTCGCCGACATCTTCTTCAACAACTGCTACAAAAACGGCCTGTTGCCGATTGTATTGAGCGAAGAACAAGTCGACCAATTGTTTAAAGAAGTGGAAGCCAACGAAGGCTACCAACTTTCTATCGACTTGGCCAAACAAACCCTCACCACCCCGAGTGGCCAAGCCTTTACCTTCGACATCACCGAACACCGCAAACACTGCCTGCTCAACGGCCTCGACGAAATCGGCCTCACCCTGCAACATGCCGACGAAATCAAAGCGTTTGAGGAAAAACGCAAAGCCGCCCAACCGTGGCTGTTCCACGCTTGATAGCGGCGCAAAAGCGGTCTGAATGGGTTCAGGCCGCTTTTGTTTATAGCTGTTTATACACAATAATTAAGGAAAACGTCATGTCTTTTTTAAAAAAACTCTTTGGCAACAGCCCCAAAATTATGGACTGGCGTGAATTTACTGAATACTTTGCCCGGCAAGGAAAAGAAGCGTTGGGGGGCGGAAGCGAAATCGAATGGGGCAAAAGTTTAGAAGATACTACTGTAATCCTCACACCACCCGACCAAATCGAATATCGTAGCTATCTGGGCAATCTCTATGCAGAATACAAAAAGCTGGCAGAGCAGGAAAAGAAGATCGTATTCGGCGGTCGTCTGGGTGAGTATAAGTATTATGATATGGATGCAGTGATTGCCTCCGCATTGGATATGTGCGATAAGGAACTGGCCTGATTACAGCTGTTTTTTCAAGGCATATTACATTTTTTTAACATTTATCTTAGTGTAAAGTCAT
>CALFOA010000144.1 GCA_937919795.1 uncultured Neisseria sp. | reverse complement strand
AAGGTTGGACACCTTGCGAGTATTTTAGACGCCGCAGACGTGGATTTTTGACCAAAAACACCGCCGTTGCGTTCATTGTCAACAGACCCTTGTCAATCAACAACAATGCTGTCTGAAAAGATGGTAGTTTGTTTGAGTTTTTCAGCGGCCGGTTAGTAGACTGAGCAGCAAACGCTGTTCTTCAGCACTCAGACCGCTTTGGCTGTGTTTGGTTTTCAAGGCATCGATTTGGGCGGTTTTGAACTCGCGCACCAAACGCTGCATACCGTGTAGAAATTCGGTTTCGCGCTCTTCGCTGTGGTCGTCGGGCTCGGTGGCGGCTTCGCTGTTGCGCAGAATGTCGGACAGCACGCTTTCGTATTCGCTGCCGCGCAGTTGTTCGAGAATTTGCGCGCCGGTGGGTTCGGCGGCGCTGCTGTTGCGTATGGTTTCGGCCAGTGTGGCCAGGCAGGCGGCGTCGCCGGTGAGCGGCAGGTAGTCGGGCAGCTGGACGTGTGCTACCCAAGCAGGATGCAGCAGCAGGGCGCGGATTTGTTTTTGCGCGAGGGTGGGCATTTGCGGCTGGCGGAAGGTTTCTTTTGGCAGCTTGTAGCTTTTTTGCCGACTGTCGCGCTTGGGCGCTTCCTGCCCCAGCAGTTGCGCTAAGTTGGCAGGGTCGATGCCGACCAATTCGCTCAATTGCTGTTTCAGCAGAAAACCGAGTGCGGGGGCGCTGATTTGTGCCAACAAGGGTGCACTGGCTTTCACCAACTGCGATTTGCCTTCCTGCGTGCGCAGATTGAGGTTTTCGCTTAAAGCGTCCCAGAAGTATTCAGACAGGGGTTTGCTTTGGTGAAGCAGCGCATCTTCAAATTCGGTTTTGCCGTGCGCACGGATGTAGCTATCGGGGTCGTGTTGCTCGGGCAGGAACAGAAAATGCAGCGATTTGTCGTCTTTTAACTGCGGTAAGGCGTTTTCCAGCGCGCGCCAAGCGGCTTTGCGGCCGGCGGCGTCGCCGTCGAAACAAAAATAAACGCTGTCGGTTTGCCGCATCAGGATTTTAACGTGTTCGGCGGTGGTGGCGGTGCCCAGCGCGGCCACGCCGTAGCCGATGCCGAATTGCGCCAGCGCCACCACGTCCATATAGCCTTCCACCACCAGAATGCGGCCGGCTTCTTTAATCGCCGAACGACCTTCGTAGAGGCCGTAGAGGTTGCGGCCTTTGTCGAACAGCGGGGTGTCGGGCGAGTTGAGGTATTTCGGTTTGGAATCGTCGAGCACGCGGCCGCCGAAGCCGATCACTTGGCCGCGCGGGTCGCGGATGGGGAACATCACGCGGTGGCGGAAGCGGTCGTAATGTTTGCCTTCGTTGTCGATCACCATGCCGCTTTCCACCAGCGCGGTGTTGGGGTAGGGCTGGAAAACCTGCGCCAGCGGCTGCCAGCCTTCGGGCGCATAGCCCAAGCCGTAATGCTCGATGATTTCGGGCGATAACCCGCGCTGGCTCAAATAAGCCTGCGCCCGCGCATCCTGTTTCAGACGGCCTGCATAAAATACGGCGGCCGCTTCGGTGGTTTCTTCCAGCGTTTGTTGCTTTTTCTTGCGCTCGGCACGCTGCTCGGGGTTGTCGTTGCGTCCTTTAACGCGCGGCACGGTCATGCCGACGCGGTCGGCCAGATATTGCACCGCTTCGCTGAAGCTTAAGCCTTGATATTCCATGATAAAACCGATGGCCGAGCCGTGAGCGCCGCAGCCGAAGCAGTGGTAAAACTGCTTGTGCGGGCTCACCGAAAACGACGGTGATTTTTCTTTGTGAAACGGGCAGCAGGCCATGTAGTTGGCACCGCCTTTTTTCAGCGGCACGTGTTCGTCGATGATGTCGACGATATCGACTTTGGCTAACAGCTCGTCTATGAAATCGGATGGAATCATGGCGAAAAGTGGTTTTTCAGACAGGCATTCTGCGGATGCGAAGGTGTGTTTGCAGCAAGGGTTTTCAGACAGGCATTGATCGTTTAATGCCTGTCTGAAAACTTGATCAGCTTAATTTGGTTTTTAAAATCTTATTCACTTCGCCCATATCGGCTTTGCCCGCCAGCGAAGTTTTCAATATCCCCATCACCTTGCCCATATCGGCCATGCCGGCGGCACCGGTTTGTGTCACCGCTGCGGCAACGGCTTGTTCGATTTCGGCGGCGGACATCATTTGCGGCAGGTAGCGGTTGATGACTTCGATTTCGGCGTTTTCTTTGTCGGCCAAATCTTGGCGGCCGGCATCGGTGTAGATTTTGGCGGAATCTTTGCGCTGTTTGACCATTTTGGTGACTAGGGCGATCACTTTGGCATCATCGGCTTCTGATCGTTCATCGACTTCGTATTGTTTGATGGCGGCGTTGATCAGGCGGATGGTGGATAAAGACAGTTGGTCTTTGGCGCGCATGGCGTTTTTCATGTCTTCGCTGAGGCGGGCTTTCAGGCTCATGGTGGTTCTCTTTTGAAGTGTTTTCAGACAGGTATTTTAAATAATAAAAACACCGAAAAACAGTGTTTCGGTGTTTTTATTTGCTTGTACAAATCAAATTAATTAGTACATTTTCGGCGGCAGCTGTTGGCTGCGCAGGCGTTTTTGCAAGCGTTTGGCGGCAGCAGCTTTTTTGCGTTTGCGCTCGGTAGTTGGTTTTTCGTATGCTTCGCGGGCACGCAGTTCGGTCAGCAGACCGGTTTTTTCAATGGCGCGCTTGAAACGGCGCATGGCAACTTCAAAGGGTTCGTTTTCTTTTACACGAATAGCAGGCATTTGGATTCCTAATCTAATAATTTTAAAACCGGCGGCATCAATCGGCCGGGTAAGTATGGTTTTTTTGTATCGCGATTTCGACAGAGCGGGGCGGGATACGCGCCGTGATGTAAACATCACCTCCTAACGGGCGCCGCAAGCCAAGCTTGTGGGCGGAAAATGCAAGCAGCCGTTGTACGGCTGCCGGAAAATCATTGAATTATCCATTGAAATCTGTGGTGTGTCAAATGATTGCCTGAATGAATAAGGCAAAGTACGGAAATAAGAATGCCTGTCTGAAATAAATCTTTCAGACAGGCATTTTTTATTTATAAAGCACTGCTTTATTTAGACGGCCAAGCCAAGCCCGGTTTGCTCTCAATCAGCGCTTTGAACTGCTGCTGAATGCGGTCGAGCGCGGCTTGGTTGTCGCCTTCGAAGCGCAATACCAATACCGGGGTGGTGTTGGACGCGCGCATCAGGCCGAAGCCGTCGGCGAATTCTACGCGCAGGCCGTCGATGGTGATGACTTCTTGTGCGCCTTCGAATTTGGCTTCTTTAGCCAGTTCGGCAATCACTTGGTGGCCGTTGCTGCCTTCGGGCAGGTGGATATTCAACTCGGGGGTGGACGAGCTTTCCGGCAGTGCGTTCAGTACGGCGGAAGGGTTGTCGCTGCGCGACAGGATTTCCAGCAGGCGGCAGCCGGTGTAGAGGCCGTCGTCGAAGCCGAACCAGCGTTCTTTGAAGAAGGTGTGACCGCTCATTTCGCCGGCCAGCAGGGCACCGTTTTTCTTCATCGAAGATTTGATGAAGCTGTGGCCGGTTTTTTCCATAATCGGCTCGCCGCCGTGCTCTTTAATCCACGGTGCCAGCAGGCGGGTGGATTTGACGTCGAAAATCACTTTGGCGCCGGGGTTGCGGCTGAGTACGTCTTGCGCGTACAGCATCAGTTGGCGGTCGGGATAGATAATCTGGCCGTCTTTGGTGACCACGCCCAAACGGTCGCCGTCGCCGTCGAAAGCCAGGCCGATTTCGGCATCGCTGTTTTGCAGCGCGCGGATCAAATCTTGCAGGTTTTCCGGTTTGGCGGGATCGGGGTGGTGGTTGGGGAAGTTGCCGTCCACTTCGCAGAAGAGTTCTGTGACGGTGCAACCCAATGCGCGGAACAAATCGCCGGCATAAGCACCGGGTACGCCGTTGCCGGCATCGATCACGATGTTCATCGGGCGGGCGAGTTTGATGTGGTTAACAATCGCGGCTTGATAGGCGGCGGCGAAATCTTGTTCGCGTACTTTGCCGTTGCCGGATACGAATTGGTCGTTTTGAATGGCGGAGAGCAGCTCTTGCACGGCTTCACCGGCCAAGGTGTCGCCGGCCAGCATCATTTTAAAGCCGTTGTAATCGGGCGGGTTGTGGCTGCCGGTAATCATCACGCCGCTGCCGCCGCATTCTTTGATAGCAGCAAAATAAAGCATGGGGGTGGCGACCATGCCGACATTGAGTACGTCCAGACCGCTTTCGGTGATGCCGCGCATCAGGTTTTCGCCCAATTCGGGGCCGCTGAGACGGCCGTCGCGGCCAACGGCAATGCAGCTGACGCCAAGCTTGGCGCCGCGGGCGGCAATGGCTTTGCCGATTAAATAAGCGGCTTCGTTGGTTAATGATTTACCGACGATGCCGCGGATGTCGTAGGCTTTGAACATATCGGAAGCGATGGTGGCCATGTGGATTCCTTCTTTATTTTGTAGACTAAAAATTAAAGTTTAAAAACAGCAGAAAATACTGCTTGGAATTGTAGCATAACTTGCTGCTTACTCAGCAGTAAAAGGCGATAAACGGGCTTTATACCGTTTTCAGACAGGCATATTGATTTGATACTATAGATC
>CALFOA010000143.1 GCA_937919795.1 uncultured Neisseria sp. | reverse complement strand
AAAGTAATAAAGAATTGATACAAGGCAGCGAGCCGCAGACAGTACAGATAGTACGGCAAGGCGAGATAACGCCGTATCAGTTTTTTAGCACTTTCGCTATAGTGCAAAATCTAAACCTTGCTTGAACGTATATCACCAACGCAAGCGTACCGCTTGCCTGCGGGCGAGCCGCCCGCGCTCCCAGCCATTCTCTACCCCTGTTCTCGAATCAACCCCTCTTCCGCCTGCGGCAACGGCGCATCGTCCGCCAACCCCTGCAACAGCTGCACCACCGTTTCGCACACTGCCGGCGAAATCATAAAACCGTGGCGGAACAAGCCGTTCACTTCAACCATGCGGCTCTGACGGCTGAAACGGATTTCCGGATTGTGGTGGTTTAAAGTCGGGCGCAAACCGGACGACAATTCCAACACCTGCGCCTCGCCAAACGCCGGATGCACCGCATACAACGCCGAAAACAATTCCAGCCCCGATCGCACGCTGGTTGGCGCGCCGCTTTCACTTTCCAATTGGGTGGCGCCGATCACAAACTGGTGATTGGGCTTGGGCGCGATGTAAAGCGGATAACGCGGATGCAGCAGCCGCACCGGCCGGTTAAGGCTCACTTCCGGCGCATACACCCGCACCACTTCGCCGCGCACACCGCGTAAACGGCTGCCTGCCGCATGATTCCAATCCGCTTGCGCGCCAAAGCCGCGGCAGTCCAACAGCCAATCAAACTGTCCGGCCAGTTGCTGCGGTGTAATTTCACTCTGCCAACGGCAGTCCACGCCTGCTTGTTCCAAAGCCGCCGCCAAGGCGGATAACACCTGCCGGTTTTCCAACTGGCCTTCGCCGGGCAGATACATGCCTGTCTGAAAACGGCCGGCCAATTGCGGCTCGCGTTCCGCCAACTGTTCCGCCTGCCATAATTGTGCCGGATCGCTGCCCCAGGCACGCTTGAGCTGTTGTTCAAACTGACGCGCCAAAGGCTTATCCTGCGCGTGCCACACCACCAAACTGCCCGCCTGCTGCAAAAACACCGGCTCGGGCAACTGTTCAATCAGGCGCTGCCAGCGCGCCACGCTCTGCCGCCCGAGTGCGGTCACCAGCGGTGTGGCATCAATCGCTTCGGCCAACGGCGCCAGCATCGCCGCCGCAATATACGCCGCCGCCTGCCGCCCCTCGCGGTCGCCCTGATCAAACACACTCACTCGCCAACCGGCCCCTGCCAATTGCCAAGCGCACAAACGCCCGACCAAGCCGCCGCCGATTACCGCAATCGTTTTTTTCATCTCCACTCCGTTTGCCGGAAAACAAAACGCCCAAGTGTACCTGTGCACCACCTATCCGCCAAATGTGTTGAGTCAATAAACAGCAAAATGCCTGTCTGAAAGGTTTCAGACAGGCATTGTTTCCTTGCGGTAATTGCTTTACAGTACCAAGCAGATACCATTCTGTTATGTTGTCACAATGAAAGGCAAACTCCATGAAACGTACTCTTTTACTTGGCTTATTAGCTACTACCCTATTCTCCGCCTGCGCCTCTGGCGGCGATAGCGGCAGCCGTACTGAAGCTTACGGCCAAATCAGCGGCGGCATTGAAACTTCACGCACCCGCTAGAGCAAACGAAACAGGCCGGATTTCCTTCCTCGGAAATTCGGCCTGTTATATCCGCCTACGCGGCGTATCTTTAAATTATCGGATTTGGCTACCGACTACACCACCTAAAGCGGCACCGCCCAAGGTAGAACCGGTATCGCCGCCAATCAGATTGCCGGCTACACCGCCGACAACAGCACCGGTCGCAGCATTGCGCTGTGTTCTAGACATGCTTTCGCAAGCGGTTAAAGAAGCGGCAATTGCGGCCAGTGCGATGATTTTAGTCAAAGAATGTTTCATTGAATATACTCCTGTTTGGGGAAGAATAATGCAAGATAAGCTCTCCTGCCGATTGGCATTAAACCACAAAACAGCAGGTGAAAACACCCTTGCATTTAAATTTAGATACACCAATGTACGTAAAAGTTTTGCTGATTTTTGTTAGAGCATACTGACAATTCAGCATAACACTGATTTTGCTCGATATTCATCCAAATACAAGATCAAAGTCAATCATATCTTTTCGCTTTCAGACAGGCATTCGCGTTTTATCATTCAGTCAAACGGCCTTGTGATAGAATACGCGCTCATTTTTTAATGATAAACCATTTATCTTTCAGAGGAATACACTGTGACCACCCCCGAATCCATCGGCTCGCCGTTATTTTACGGCGTTTTCTTCGTAGCCGTTTTAATCATGATTGCCATCGACATGCTGTCGTTGAAAAAAAGCGGCGCCCATAAAGTCAGCCCCAAAGAAGCGCTGGCTTGGTCTATCGTGTGGGTAGCCGTATCCTGCGCTTTCGGCGGTTGGCTGTATTGGGAAATCGGCCACAACCTAGCAATGGGGCATCAGCTTGCCAGCCAAAAAGTGATGGAATACTTCACCGGCTATGTGCTGGAAAAATCGCTGGCGGTCGACAACCTTTTTGTGTTCCTGATGATTTTCAGCTATTTCAAAGTACCACCGCAATACCAACACCGCGTACTGCTCTACGGTGTGTTCGGTGCCATTATCCTGCGGGCGATTATGGTGTTTGTCGGCGCCGTATTGGTGAGCGAATTCCAGTGGATACTGTATATCTTCGGCCTGTTCCTGCTCTATACCGGCATCAAAATGCTCAAACATAATGATGACAATAACGACGAAGCCGAGTTTGCCCAAAACAAAATTCTGGTTTGGCTGCAAAAACACATCCGCGTCAGCAACCAGCTCGACGGCGAAAAATTCTTCACCATTGAAAACGGCAAACGCATCGCCACCCCGCTATTGCTGGTATTGATTATGGTGGAATTGTCCGACGTAGTATTTGCGGTAGACAGCATTCCCGCCATCTTCGCCGTCACCACCGACCCCTTTATCGTACTCACCTCCAACATCTTCGCCATCCTCGGCCTGCGCGCCATGTACTTTCTGCTGGCCGACATCGCCGACCGCTTTATCTTCCTGCACTACGGCCTGGCGTTTGTACTGAGTTTTATCGGTATCAAGATGTTGATTATGAAATGGGTGCATATTCCGGTGGGCGCTTCGTTAGCCGTGGTATTCGGTGCACTGGGTGTATCTATTATGATTTCGCTGTTGTACAACCGCAAAAACGAACGTTCCTCTTAATATAACGCTGAATAGGAAAATGCCTGTCTGAATGTTTCAGACAGGCATTTTTCTGTTCAGCCTTCCTTACGACAGCCGTTGTAAAATGGCCGCACCCTCCTTATTTTATCTTTCATTCAATACCATCAAATGCGGCAATCTCCGCCCCACTCCTTCCCCGCCGCTAGAATTTTTTCATTTCACCACATCCGTCAGATTGAATAGATTCGATTAACACGGTAAACTTCGGCTATTTAAAAATTTTATGGGTAGTCATTCAAATATGAGCTCCGTTTTCGACATGAAATCCGCTCGTCTGGATGCTCTGGCACTGCAGCTACACACCAATAGCCTCAGCGAGCTGGATAAAGCACTCAGACAACGCATCGACCAATACAAAGAGCTAAACATGCCGCTCGTATTGGACGTACAGGATTTCAGCAATCCCGCCGAACTCAATATCGGCGGCATTACTTCCGTTATCCGCAGTTATGGCCTGGCTTTGGCCGGTTTACGCCATTCCGACGGCAGCTGGGAAGCCACCGCTAAAAAACACGGCCTGCCCTTCAGCCAACCCGACAATCTCAGCAGCGAAGTGCCCGCCGGCAATAAGCCCGCATCCGCTGCCGCACCGGTTGCCACACCCGAACCAGCTCCCGCTGAGCCTGCCGAAGCCGTTACATCGCAACCTTCCACAGCCGCACCACAAGCCACGGTTATCAGCCAGCCGACCATTTTCATCTCCTCGCCGGTGCGTTCCGGCCAGCAGGTGTATGCCGAAAACGGCGACTTAATCGTAACCGGCGTGGTCAGCAAAGGAGCGGAACTGATTGCCGACGGCAATATCCATATCTATGGCCCAATGCGCGGCCGTGCCTTGGCCGGCGCCAACGGCAACCTCAACGCCCGCATCTTCATCCATTCGATGCAGGCCGAGCTGGTTTCGGTGGCCGGTATTTACCGTACCTTCGAGCAAGAATTACCGACCCACCTCAACCATAAAGCGGTACAAGTTTTCCTCCAAGACAACCGTTTGGTCATCAGCGCCATCGAAGCCGAGTAAACATGCTAGACTGGCTCAACTGATATCCGAACCATTATTTATTTCTATTATTTTTTGATCATTTAAAAGGAATTACCGTGTCAAAAATCATTGTAGTCACCTCAGGTAAAGGCGGTGTGGGCAAAACCACCACCAGCGCCAGTATTGCCACCGGTTTGGCCTTGCGCGGCCACAAAACTGCCGTTATCGACTTCGACGTCGGCTTGCGTAACCTCGACCTCATCATGGGCTGCGAACGCCGCGTAGTATACGACCTGATTAACGTGATCCAAGGCGAAGCCAACCTCAGCCAAGCATTGATCAAAGACAAACACTGCGACAATCTATTTATCCTGCCCGCTTCACAAACCCGCGATAAAGAAGCACTCACCCGTGAAGGTGTGGAAAAAGTGCTGAAAGACCTCACCGACAATATGGGCTTCGAATTCGTGATTTGCGACTCGCCCGCCGGTATCGAAACCGGTGCCCTGATGGCACTGTATTTTGCCGATGAAGCGATTGTGACCACCAATCCCGAGGTTTCCAGCGTTCGCGACTCCGACCGCATCTTGGGCATCTTGCAAAGCAAGAGCCGCAAAGCCGAAAAAGGCGAAACCGTCAAAGAGCACCTGTTGATTACCCGCTATTCACCCGAGCGCGTGGAAAAAGGTGAAATGCTTTCGGTTCAAGACATCCAAGACATCCTGCGCATCCCGCTGCTGGGCGTGATTCCCGAATCACAAAACGTGTTGCAGGCTTCCAATGCCGGCTCACCAGTGATTCACCAACAAGATGCTGTAGCCGCCGACGCTTATAAAGACGTGATTTCCCGTCTGTTGGGTGAAAACCGTGAAATGCGTTTCCTAGATGCCGAGAAAAAAGGCTTCTTCAAACGTTTGTTCGGAGGTTAAGCGATGTCATTAATGGATATGCTGTTCGGCCGCAAACCGAAAACCGCCGATGTTGCCCGCGACCGCCTGCAAATCATCATCGCGCAAGAGCGCGTGAAGGCGCAGGCGCCGGATTATCTGCCGACTTTGCAGAAAGAGCTGTTGCAAGTGTTATCGAAATACGTTCATGTTTCGTTGGAAGACATCCGCATTTCGCAAGAAAAGCAAGACGGTATGGACGTACTCGAGTTGAACATCACGCTGCCGGAACAGAAAAAAGAAGACTGACGCCATGACTTTGACCGAGTTACGCTACATCGTAGCAGTCGCACAAGAACGCCATTTCGGCCGTGCCGCGCAGCGCTGCTTTGTCAGCCAACCGACTCTTTCCATCGCCATCAAAAAGCTGGAGGAAGAACTTTCGGTGTCTCTGTTCGACCGCAGCAGCAACGAGGTGATTACCACCGAAGCGGGTGAACGCATCATCACGCAAGCCCGCCGCGTGCTGGAAGAAGCCGAGCGTATCAAACATTTGGCTACCGAAGAACAAAATGAGCTGGAAGGCGCGTTCAAACTTGGTCTGATTTTCACTGTAGCACCGTATTTGCTGCCCAAGCTGATTTTTTCGCTGCGCAGTAATGCACCGAAAATGCCGTTGATGCTGGAAGAGAACTACACCCATGTGCTTACCGAGTCGCTCAAACGAGGCGACTTGGATGCCATTGTGATTGCCGAACCCTTCCATGAGCCGGGTGTGGTAACCGTTCCGCTGTATGACGAGCCGTTTTTTGTGATTGTTCCGAAGGGTCACCCTTTTGAGGAACTGGATGCGGTTAGCACCCAACAGTTAGCAGAAGAGCAAGTACTGCTGCTCACTGAAGGCAACTGCCTGCGTGATCAAGTGATGGAAAGTTGTACCGAGCTCGCTGCCCGCCAGAAAATTCTCGGCCTCACCAACACCTTACAAGGCAGTTCCATCAATACTGTGCGCCACATGGTGGCCAGCGGTTTGGGCATCAGCGTGTTACCTGCTACCGCCCTCACCGAAAACGATCACATGCTGTTCAGTATCATTCCGTTCAGCGACAACGCACCGCAACGGCGCATCGCCTTAGCTTACCGCCGCAATTTTGTGCGGCCGAAAGCGCTCAACGCCATCCGCCAAGCGATTTTGTCGTCGCAACTGGCCGGTGTCAGCTTTATCAAAGAATAATGTAATTCCCCCCCAAACAAAAAACCTTGCTTGATCAGCAAGGTTTTTTGTTTTTGAAGGTATTCATTCAACGCATCGGCTCATCCGGATGCGTTAGCGGCTCCAACAAATCCGGCGGCACTTCCGCCTGCCGTTTACTTAAACGATACCAGCCGAGCAGGCGCAGTATACATAACACCGCAATCAACGGCATACTCATGGCCGTAACCAAATAACGCGGATTATCGAAAGATACGGTTTGCCGGCCGCCCATCAAACCGATCAGCGCCCAAAACCATTCCCACAGCGAAGGCAGCGAAAACGCCAACACCGCCAACAAGCCTAAGGTACTGAACACCCCTATCGGCATGGCATAACCGCGCAATACCGTGCGGTTCAGTCGCAACAACACCAGCAAGCCAAAGCCGATAATCAGAATCATGCCGCCGTTAGCCAATACCTGCAAACCATCGAAAGCGATTTGCGGCGCAACCGGCAAGCCGTCTTTAGGCAATTCCTGTTGGTTCAAGCTCCAACTTTTGGTGATGTTGGCTGAAAAGCCATAAAGCATATCGGCCAGCATCAACCACACCGGCAGCGACCATAAAATTCTTTTCATTGTTTTCCACCTTAATATCGCGTATGAGTTTACCACTTTCCTCAGTAGCCGTATCTTTCCTTGTGCAAATTCTCTGCAAAACACCGCATAGCCAGCTTCAAAAGATTTGAATAAAACTCTAATCCTTATCCAAAACCGACATAAATACAACGATTCGGCCACAAACGACAAGGTAGGATGTAAAAGCCATAGAAAGTATTTCGCAACAGAAATGATTGCTTATAGAATTGAGCACCTATACTAAACTAATACCTTGGATGATATATTCCGAGGCCTAGAATCTCTCCTCATTTTGACCGCATAACAGGATGCACCCAATATGAAGTTCTCTACCAAACACACGATTTTATTCCTCAGCACTTGTGCCCTGATGCAGGGCGCTTATGCTTCCGGCTACCATTTCGGCACCCAATCAGTTACCGCGCAAGGCACGGCCAATTCATCGGCTGCCGAGGCCGATGATGCTTCTACCCTGTTTTACAACCCGGCCGGCTTAACCAAGCTGGAAGGCAATCAAATCAGCGCCGCCATTAATCTGGTGAAACCTGATGTGAAATACGAAAATGCCTCGGCCACTTATACCGGCGGCGGCAACGTACCGGGTTACACCAACGGCAAAATTGCCAAAGATCTGAAAATCGCCCCCCACCTTTATGGCGCGTATCACCTGAACGACCAAGTGACCGTAGGCGTGGGCATGTATATCCCTTTTGGCTCGGGCACCGATTACGCTGAAGATTCAGTATCGCGCTACAACCTGAACAAAACCGAATTGACCACTTTCGCCGTTGAACCGGCAGTAGCGTTTAAAATCAACGACCAACACTCAGTAGCAGTCGGCGCGATTGCCCAACACGCCGATGTGAAACTGCGCAAATATGCCGACTGGGGTTCGCGCCTCGGCGCCAGCGGCCAAGCGGATGGCGCGGGCAATGTGAAGTTGGACGACTGGGGATTCGGCTACCATCTGGCTTGGATGTGGGATGTGAACGACCGTGCGCGCGTCGGTGTGAACTACCGCTCCAAAGTAGAACACAATCTGAAAGGTGATGCCGAGTGGAGTGCGGTCGGCCCGGTTGCCCAACGATTCCGCCCGGCGATTCAGGCGACGGTAGCGCAAGGCGGCAGCGGCTATGTACCGCAGGAAGACGCTTCGCTGGATATTGTGACCCCCGAATCACTGTCGGTGCACGGCATGTACCGCGCCACGCCCAAGCTGAATCTGTTTGGCGATGTGACTTGGACGCGCCACTCGCGTTTCAATGAAGCGCACCTGAAGTTCGCCAATCCCAAGCGCACCCTCAGCGGCGCGCTGAGCAACGAAACGGTGATTTACCCGAATTGGCGCAATACCTATAAAGTCGGCCTCGGCGCGTCCTATCAATACAGCGAACCGCTGCAACTGCGTGGCGGCATCGCCTTCGACCAGTCGCCGGTACGCTCTGCCGATGAGCGACTGGTTACCTTACCCGACGCCAACCGCCTGTGGTTCTCATTGGGCGCCAAATACGATTTCAACCGCCAACACAGCATTGATGTGGCTTACAGCCATATCCACATCAACAACGCCAGCACCCGCACCCAAGGTGGCACCACTTATGTAGACAGCAATGTGCGAAGTCATGCCAGCTACAAGAGTTCAGCCAATATTCTCGGCTTACAATACAATTACCGCTTTTAATGCTGCATCAAGAATGCCTGTCTGAAACCCGTAAACTCGTTTTCAGACAGGCATTTTATTGCCTGGAAAACAGGCCTGTCTGAATGCAAACCATTTCAGACAGGCCTGTTTTTATGCGATAATCTGAATTGAAAACCGCTCGGTAGCCCCGGGCTTTTTCACGGTTGCCGTCAGCGTTTTCACCCGCCAATCAGGATAAACATCATGGCCAATCTACTCTACCGACAAGACCTTATTTCCATTGCCGATTTAAGCACACCGCAGCTTGAATTGCTGCTCAATACCGCACTGAAACTCAAAGCCGAACCGCGTGATGATTTGCTCGAAGGCAAGCTGATCGGTTCCTGCTTTTTCGAGCCGTCCACCCGTACTCGTTTATCATTTGAAACCGCTGTGCAGCGTTTGGGCGGCAAGGTAATCGGCTTTGCTGACGGTGCCAACACCAGCGCCAAGAAAGGCGAAACACTGGCCGATACCGCCCGCATCATTTCCAGCTACACCGATGCCATCATCCAGCGCCACCCCAAAGACGGCGCCGCGCGTGTGTTGGCCGAGTTTTCCGATGTACCGGTGATTAACGCCGGCGACGGTACCAACCAACACCCCAGCCAAACCCTGCTTGACTTGGTCAGCATTTATGAAACCCAAGGTACACTTTGCGGCCTGAAAATCGCCATGGCCGGTGATTTGAAATACGGCCGCACCGTGCATTCGCTGGCGCAGGCGCTCAAGCGCTGGGGCTGCGAATTTGCTTTTGTGTCGCCGCCCAGCCTCGCCATGCCCTCTTACATTACCGAAGAATTAGACGAATCCGGCTGTCGTTATCAAATTCTGAATAGCTTAGAAGAAGCCGCCGAATGGGCGGATATCCTCTACATGACCCGCGTACAGCGCGAGCGTTTCGACGAACAGGAATTTGCTAAAATCCAAGGCAAATTCAATCTGGATGCTTCCATGCTGGAAAATGCCAAAACCAATCTGCGCGTATTGCACCCGTTGCCGCGAGTTGATGAAATCCATCCCGATGTCGACGATACGCCTTATGCTTATTATTTTGAGCAAGCCACCAACGGGGTGTATGCCCGCCAAGCCATTTTATCGCTGATACTCAACGAAGAAATCTGAGGCCGCCATCATGAATGCCAAACAACTAAGCGTAGAAGCCATCGAAACCGGCACTGTTATCGACCACATCCCCGCCGGCCTTGGCCTCGCCATCCTCAATCAATTCAAGCTGCTGCATTACGGCAGCGCGGTTACCGTGGGCTTTAATCTGCCGAGCAAAACCCAAGGCAACAAAGACATCATCAAAATCAAAGAAGTGCTGTTTGATGAAAAATCGGCCAACCGCCTCGCACTGTTTGCACCGGAAGCCACCGTTAACCTGATTGAAAACTTCCAAGTGGTACGCAAACTGCACCTGAAAATGCCGGATACCATCAGCGAAGTGTTCCGCTGCCCCAACCCTAACTGCGCCAGCCACGGCGAGCCGGTGAAAAGCCGTTTTTACGTGCGCCAGCACCAAGGGCAAACTCGGCTGAAATGCCACTATTGTGAAAAAACCTTCCCGCGCGAGGTGGTGACCGAAGCATGATAGTTTTATTCAATCGATAACACCATCCCTTATCGAACCTTTGTTCATTACAGTGGTCATACAATAATGCAAGTTAATTTCCATATTGCATAACTTATTGAATGACAGTGGTATTAGATTCTATGCATTCCCGTTTTTACAAATTGGTGGCACCGGTTTTATACATCGCCATCTTCTTCATCGGCTATTTTCTCGCCTCAGCTTACGCGCCCACCAATTACAGCGTGCTGCACGATAATATCAGCGTGCTCGCCGCATTGGCGGCGGTACCGGTAATGGCGCTTTTTGCTTGGCTCGCGTTAAAACAGCGGGCACAAGATTTCGATCGCCGCGCCGCTATGCGCCCGTTTCTGCATCTGGAAGTGGTGTCCGACCAAGGACGCAGCCTGTTGCTGGTATTAAGCAA
>CALFOA010000142.1 GCA_937919795.1 uncultured Neisseria sp. | reverse complement strand
CGTTGCGGACAAAACAAAGCTTCTGCTTAAGTTTTTCCAAACTGATGGTTAAGCTGAAAACGTATCCGCTCCGTCATACTCGGGCTTGACCCGAGTATCTGTTTGTTACTTCAGAAAAGCGAGATACTCGGGTCAAGCCCGAGTATGACGTTGCTTTTTTATATAACGAACAATGCCTGTCTGAAAAATTACTTTCAGACAGGCATTGTTTACTCGTGGCATTTCAATCAAGACTTACGCGCTTTAAAGCTCAACAAATGTTGCTGCGTCGCCAGCGCGGCGCCGGCGATGCCGAGCGCGGTCACCACCAACAACACCAGCAGCACTTCCCAAGCGTAGAAAAAGCGCCATTCGATGTTGATGCCGTAGGGCTTGAAAATCTGGCCGACCAAGGGCTTGCTGCTGTTCATCAACCAGGCGCAAAGGGCGAGGCTGACGGCGGCGGCGGCCAGGCTCTGCCACGCGGCTTGGTAGAGGAAGGGGCGGCGGATAAAGGAAGACGGCGCGCCCAGCAGCTTGGTGATTTCGATTTCTTCTTTGCGGCTAAGGATTTGCAGGCGGATGGTGTTGTGCGCCACCAAAACAAAGGCCAAGCTCAAGGTAATCGCTAAAAAGTAGAAGATTTTGCTGACAAAATCGTTCACCTGATACAAGGTCTGCATCCATTCGGCATCGAGTTTGGCGCTCTCCACCATCGGCATTTTCGCCAAATCGGCCTGCAAGGCGCGCACGGTATCGGGCTCGCTGTTGGCCGCAGGGCTGACGATAAACACATCGGGCAGCGGGTTTTCATCCAGCATCGATACCAAATCCTGATCGCCCATGTTTTTCTGCAATTCGGCCAAACCCGCATCTTTGCCGACAAAATCGTAGCGCTCGATGCGTTTGTCTTCCGACAACAGCTTGCGCACGGCGGCTTGGTCGCCCTCTTCGGCTTCGCGCTCCATATACAGGGTAATCTGCGGCGCTTCATTGAGTTTGCCGATTACCGTTTGCGCGCTTTGTACGCCTAAATAGAGGGTGAGCGGCAGCGTCATCGCCACCGAGAGCATCACCAAAATTAAAAAGGTGCCGACCGGCTGTTTGGCAAACTGCAAAACCGCGCTTTTGGCGGATTCCAAATGCAGCGAGAGATAGTTTTTCGCGCTCATCAGGCAAACCTCCCTTGGTTGAGCCGCAGGATGCGGTGGCCGTAATCGGCCATCAGCGTTTCGTCGTGGGCGGCCACGATCACGGTGGTGCCCGCTTCGTGGAAGGTTTTGAAGAGTTCCATAATATCGAGGGCGTAGGCGCGGTCGAGGTTGGCGGAAGGTTCGTCGGCAATCAGCAGGCTGGGTTGATGCACCACCGCGCGGGCGATGCACAAACGCTGCTGTTCGCCGCCGGATAAAGTAATCGGATCGGCGGTTTCTTTGCCGGCGAGGCCCACTTTTTCAATGGCGATGCGCGCCCGCTTTTCGGCCTGCGCGCTGTCGTAGCCAATTATTCGCAGCGGCAACAGAACGTTTTGCAGCACATTGCGGTCATACAGAATCTTATGGTCTTGAAACACAATGCCGATGTGCTGGCGCAGATAGCCCAGCTGGTTGTCGCTCAACTCACTGATGTTCTGATTATTCATCCACACCTTGCCCTCGGTGGGGCGGGTGATGCCGGAAATCAGCTTTAACACGGTAGATTTGCCCGCGCCGGAATGGCCGGCCAGAAAAATCATTTCACCTTTATTAATGGTGAAACTCAGGTTTTTCACCGCCGCAAAACCGCCGGGGTAAATTTTGGACACTTGCTCGAAACGGATCATAATCGCTTACCGGATATTTATAGGATAAAAGCACCCCGATTATACAATAAGCCCGCGCATCAGTTTTAAACTGATTTATAATAGCCGCTTTGTATGCCTGTCTGAAAGAATCACCATGCTGACTCCCGAACAAGTGAAAGAGATGATTGCCGCAATCGCCAACTGCCAACACATTGAAGTGGAAGGCGACGGCCACCACTTTTTTGCCCAAATCGTTTCCGCCGATTTTGAAGGCAAAGCGCGGCTGGCGCGCCACCGTTTGATTAAAGACGGTTTGGCCGATAAAATCGCCTCCAACGAATTACACGCGCTCTCTATCAGCGTGGCCGCCACCCCGCAGGAATGGGCGGATAAACATTCCTAACCGTTTTTCCACCACACAACGCCTGTCTGAAACCCTAAATATTTTTCAGACAGGCATATTAAAAGCTCGCCAACCGGCACAGAAGCTTCTTTAAAAAACAACGAAAGTGCCCTTTTTATGGACAAACTCAAAATTTCCGCCAACGGCCCCTTAAACGGCGAAATCATTGTATCCGGCGCCAAAAACGCTGCCCTGCCGCTGATGTGCGCCGGTTTGCTGACCGACGGCACCTTGCGCCTGAAAAACGTACCCATGCTGCGCGACGTGAAAACCACCCAAAAACTGCTGCAAGGCATGGGCGCGCGCGTGTTAACCGACAA
>CALFOA010000141.1 GCA_937919795.1 uncultured Neisseria sp. | reverse complement strand
ATCGTCGGCGACGGCGATTTCCGCGCCGAAACCCATCAGGTGTTTAAAAACCTGCAAGCGGTGGCCGAAGCCGCCGGCGGTTCGTTGGAAGACATCGTAAAAATCAATGCTTATTTAACCGACTTGGGCAACTTCGCCGTTTTCAACGAAGTGATGGCCGAATACTTCGCCCAACCCTATCCGGCACGCGCCGCCGTCGGCGTTGCCAGCCTGCCGCGCGGCGTACAGGTTGAAGCCGAAGCGGTATTGGTATTGGATATTTAAAGCAAACTTTTTGCGCACTTAACATGCCTGTCTGAAAACAAAACAACGTTTTCAGACAGGCATCTATCGGTTTAAACACCGGCTAAATCAAACTATCAGCTATTTTTTCACCTATGGCACACTACGCAATCGGCGACCTGCAAGGCTGCTACGATGAATTGCAGCACCTGCTGCACCAAATCGCCTTCAACCACGGCAGCGACACCTTATGGCTGGTCGGCGACATCGTCAACCGCGGCCCCAAATCACTCGAATGCCTGCAATTCTGTATGCAGCACGAAAGCAGCGTACAAATTGTATTGGGCAACCACGACCTGCACCTGCTCGCCGTAATGTACGGGCACGGCCGACTTAAACGCAGCGACACCCTCACCCCCATTCTCAATCACAGCGAACACGCCATCATGCGCGATTGGTTACGCCGACAAGCATTGATGCTGGAACACCCGCGCTATATCACCGTACACGCCGGGCTGTTGCCGCAATGGAGCAGCGCCGAAGCCGCCGCGCTGGCCGAAGAAGTGGAACACGAATTGCAAAGCGAGCGCGCCGCCGATTATTTTGCCCATATGTACGGCAACACCCCGAGCGGCTGGTCGCCCGAATTAACCGGCTATGAACGCTTGCGACTGATCACCAACGTGTTCACCCGCACCCGCGTGCTGACCCTCGATAACGAATTGGATTACGACTACAAAGGCGGCTATGCCGACATCCCCGAAAACCGCCGCGCCTGGTTCGACGCCGCCGCACCGCGCTATAACGACCGATCGGTGATTTTCGGCCATTGGTCGGCACTGGGCTATTACGACAACGGCCACGTAATCGGCCTCGACAGCGGCGCCTTATGGGGCGGCCGCCTCACCGCCGTGAACCTAGAAAACCGCTTAATCAGCCAAGTCAATTCGCTAGGCGGGCTGGACTGGAAAAAAGCACTGGCATAATATAAATTCTGATAAAATAACACTTTAGATAAAATAATGCCTGTCTGAAAAACACAGAAGCCACATCATGAATAAAAACACCCCCGAAGTTACCCCCATCGACCGCCCCGAGCTGATTCCGCCGAACGGCGAGAAAAAAGTGCTGCTGCACTCCTGCTGCGCCCCCTGTTCCGGCGAAGTGATGGAAGCCATGCTCGCCAGCGGCATCGACTTCACCATCTATTTCTACAACCCCAATATCCACCCGAAAAAAGAATACGAAATCCGCAAAAACGAAAACATCGCCTTTGCCGAAAAACACGGTATTCCGTTTATCGACGCCGATTACGATGTCGACAACTGGTTCGAACGCGCTAAAGGCATGGAAATGGATCCCGAACGCGGCCGCCGCTGCACCATGTGCTTCGATATGCGTTTCGAGCGCACCGCCCTGTACGCCCACGAACACGGTTTTCCGGTGATTACCAGCAGCCTCGGCATTTCCCGCTGGAAAAACATGAACCAAATCAACGACTGCGGCGTACGCGCTGCCGAAAAATACCCCGGCCTCAGCTATTGGGAATACAACTGGCGCAAAGGCGGCGGCAGCGCACGCATGATTGAAATCAGCAAACGCGAACATTTCTACCAACAGGAATACTGCGGCTGCGCCTATTCACTGCGCGACACCAACCACCACCGCAAATCACAAGGCCGCGCCCCGATTAAAATTGGTGTGAAATATTATGGTGATGAAGAGGATTGATTGAACGCTTCTTCTGGTTTTGGATATAAAAATGCCTGTCTGAAAGCATATTTTCAGACAGGCATTTTTCTTATAATCAAGGTCTTAGCGTCAACTCACCTTTATTATTATAAATCCATACACCTTGCCGATTAGTTGCACGGATATAGCGATGCCCTATTCTTGAAAATGGGGGGTCAAGCAGGATCTCCTCATATTCAAACGGCACAATCACTTTGCCTTTACGGTCAATCACTCCTTTTTTACCGTTTTTGGCAGCTATCAATAATCCTTGTGAATTAAACTGTGGACTGAGTTCTCTATCCAATACTACTTTACTTTTCAATGAATATTCACTCATCTGATCCTCTAAATATTCCTCCATTGCAGATTGACGGCTTTCCCATAGTGGCGAAACCAAAGTGATTCCATATTCCGGTGGAATCAGCCACTCGCCATGTTCATTGACAAAACCTTCCTGTGACAACATTTTCCGGCGGTCGCTATCGATTTTACGGGCAAGCCCATAGCCTTGATTATCAAAGCCTTGTACCAATTCGATACCTTTATCAATAAACGGCGTTGCCATCGATTGACCACCTAAAGTCTGATAACGCAAGCCTTCGGCTGGTTCTTTAACTTCTGAAGTAGCTGCATCAATTTCATAACCGGTTTCTACCAAATGACTGTTAGGTAAGCGCTTAAACGGTGCCTGCGATTGCCACAGCCATTGACCTAAACGGTTAATCACCCCCTTATTACCCTTTTCATCTTCTGCCTCAGCCAAACCGACACTATCGAAATCATCTATATTTTTGAAGCGTACCGGCAAACGTAATTTTCCTTGTAAATCCATCATGCCGTAGTAAGTTTCTAGATATTCTCCACTAATGGCTTGAGAACTCACTTGAAACCAACCCTCCTGATCCGGTGGCGATTCGCTTATAGACAGATGATGGTACTCAACAGGCATTTCCAACACCCATTCACCTTTGAGATTAACCAATCCTTTTCTG
>CALFOA010000140.1 GCA_937919795.1 uncultured Neisseria sp. | reverse complement strand
ATCCGCTGCGGGTGGGCTTGTCGATGACAGTAAGAGTGGATACCGATAATGATGGCGGCAAGTCACTGGCCGAAGCGGCCGAGAAAAATATCGCTGCGCCGGAAACGGCAGCAGTGGATTGGACGCCGGTTAATACTTTGATTGAGCAAGTATTTGAGAAGTATGCGAAGTAAAGTTTATTGGATTGGCTTTTAAAGAATTTTTCAGACAGGCATACATTAGGGCGTGTTAGTTGTTAACAGCCCCTAATGTATGCCTGTCTGAAATGGTTTAAAGCTGATTGCCGTATAGTCAATAAAGGATAAAACATGAATTACCCGCCTTTACAAGGAATGCGCTTGGTACTGGTTACCTTAGCGCTGAGTTTGTCGGTATTCATGGAAGTACTCGATTCCACTATTGCTAACGTGGCGGTGCCGGTGATTGCCGGTGATTTGGGCGCAGCGATGACGCAGGGCACTTGGGTCATTACCTCTTTTGCAGTGGCCAACGCCATCTCGATTCCGCTTACTGGTTTCATGGCGCGTCGCTTTGGCGAAGTGCGGCTGTTTATTTTTTCGGTACTCGGTTTCGTGTTCACGTCATGGCTGTGCGGTATGGCGCATAACTTGGAAGCGCTGGTGTTGTTCCGCGTATTGCAAGGTTTGGTGGCCGGGCCTTTGATTCCACTGTCGCAAAGTTTGCTGATGGCTTCATATCCGCCGGAAAAACGCATCCTGGCCTTGGCTTTATGGGCGATGACGGTGGTGGTGGCGCCAGTGTTGGGGCCGATACTCGGTGGCTGGATTTCGGATAACTGGCATTGGGGTTGGATTTTCTTTATTAATATCCCGATCGGCATCCTAGCCGCTTGGATTGCATGGCGACAACTGCGCGAGCGCGAAACGCCTACCGCACGCACGCCGGTGGATTATATCGGTTTGGTGCTGATGGTGGTTGGCATCGGTGCGCTGCAAATGATGCTGGATCGCGGTAAAGAACTGGATTGGTTTGCATCAGGAGAAGTCATCGCCTTGGCGGTAGTCGCCGTCATTTGTTTGGCTTACTTTATCGTGTGGGAGTTGGGCGAGAAGCACCCGATTGTCGACTTATCATTATTCAAAGACCGTAATTTTACTGTCGGCGTCATCACTATTTCCTTCGGCTTCATGCTGTTTATGGGCACGCTCACGCTGCTGCCCTTGGTGTTGCAATCGCAAATGGGCTATACCGCCACTTGGGCGGGCTTAGCTGCTGCGCCGGTCGGGATTCTACCGATTATTCTGTCGCCCATTATTGGTCGTTTTGGTAACCGCTTGGATATGCGTTGGTTGGTTTCGGCTAGTTTTCTGGTGTTTGCCGTTACCTTCTATTGGCGCAGTTTCTTTTATCCGGGTACCGACTTCAGTCATGTGGTGTGGCCGCAATTCTGGCAGGGCTTGGGTGTTGCCATGTTTTTTATGCCGCTGACCACCATTGTGCTTTCCAACATGAAAGGTTCGCAAATCGCTAGTGCCAGCAGTTTATCCAACTTTTTGCGGGTATTTATGGGCGGTGCCGGCGTTTCCATCGCCACCACTATGTGGGAAAAGCGTGAAGCGTTGCATCATACCCGCTTAACCGAAAGTATCACGCCGTATTCAACCGAAGTGCAGCAAGCTTTGCACGGTATGATGCAACAGGGTATGACCGAGCAACAAGCGATGGCCAATATTACCCGCGCCATCTCGCAGCAAGGCTTTATCATCGGTTCCAACGAAATTTTTTGGGGCGGCAGCATTTTGTTTATCGCGATGATCGTGATTGTGTGGTTTGCCAAGCCACCTTTTGGTAGTGGTAATGCGGGCGGGCATTGAGTTTTCAGACAGGCGTATATGCTAAACGGCGGTTATTTCATCAAGGAAATAGCCGCCGTTTTAATTTGGGAGGGCAAGCTTTAATGCTTGGTATGCAAACTCAGTAATAAATCGCGAAATGCATTCGGATCTTTAATAAACGTCATTTCGCCTTCTTGCGGGAAGTGGAAATCCAGCAAGCGGGAAACCCAGAAGCGGATACAACCCGCTCGTTGGGCGACCGGGAAATACGCCTGTTCAGCTTCACTTAGCGGACGAACTTGTTGGTAACCGGCCAAGAAAGCCGCTTCCAAATCCGTATCCAGTTGATTATCCGCGGTGCGCGCCCAATCATTTACTGCAATCGCCAAGTCATACATAAAATTGCCGTTGCAGGCATAATAAAAATCAATAAAGCCCGCTACCTGTTCGCCGTCGAGTAATACATTGTCTTTAAACAAATCGGCATGAATGATACCACCGGGCAGGTTGTCGTTTAAATTCGCATCTAAAAAAGTGATTTCACTTTGCAACAAAGCGGCATCTTCTGCATCCAACACAGCAATCAAACGTTCGCAAGCCTCGTGCCACCATTGTGTATAGCGCGGGTTTTCCATTTGCAGCGGAAAATTTTGTCCGGCCAAATGCATTTTGGCTAACATCGCGCCGGTGTGGAAGCATTGTTGTTCGGTCGGCCAACTGGTATCAGAACCGCTTAAGCAAGTCACCAAACAAGCCGGTTTTCCCGCCAGCACCGAATCAAACTTACCGTCTTTACGCGGAATAGGCGCCGGGCAAGCCACGCCGTGACTACTCAAATGCTGTTTTAACAATAAGAAAAACGGCAGCTCCTCTTGTTGCAAAACCTCAAAAATAGTCAGAACAAAGCGCCCGGTTGTGGTGGTCACAAAGTAATTACTGTTAGTAATTCCCTGAGCAATTCCCTGTAACGAGACAAAATCACCTACATCATAAAGGCTCAGGAAGTGACGCATCTCGTCATCAGAGATGCTGGTGTAAACAGACATAATTAAGCCGCTTATCAACAAAAATAATGGCGTATATCATACCAATGAAAGGCCGGCTGATACAGTTTTTATATCATGCAGCAATAACCATAAGCGATAGAAACCACACTTTGTTGAAGTTAAGATAAGCTTCTATTCCAGATGCCTGTCTGAATTTTCAGACAGGCATTTTCTTGAGAAACGAAAGGGGCTAAAAAGAATTGCTTTATAAAACAGTGGGAAAGTGATGGGTGTTTAAAATATTGCAAAGGAAGTGTTGACGTTGTGTTGTTAGGTTGTGTATAGTTCGGTTCTTCGCTGCTGAGGCAGCAGCTGTTCTAGCCGGTTGGT
>CALFOA010000139.1 GCA_937919795.1 uncultured Neisseria sp. | reverse complement strand
CTTCACTTCCGTGCTCACCCGCGCCATCAAAACCTGCAACATCGTGCTGGAAGAGTCCGACCAACTATTCGTGCCGCAAATCAAAACCTGGCGCCTGAACGAACGCCACTACGGCCAACTGCAAGGCATGGACAAAAAACAAACCGCCGAAAAATATGGCGACGAGCAAGTGCACATCTGGCGCCGCAGCTACGACACCCTGCCGCCGCTGCTGGATGCTAATGACGAATTTTCCGCCCATAAAGACCGCCGTTACGCCAACCTGCCGGCCGATGTGGTGCCGGACGGTGAAAACCTGAAAGTAACCCTCGAGCGCGTATTGCCGTTCTGGGAAGACCAAATCGCCCCCGCCATCATCAGCGGCAAACGCGTACTGGTAGCCGCCCACGGCAACAGCCTGCGCGCGCTGGCCAAACACATCGAAGGCATTTCCGACGACGACATCATGGCTTTGGAAATCCCCACCGGCCAACCGTTGGTTTACAAATTGGATGACAATCTGAAAGTGATTGAGAAGTTTTATCTGTAATGATTGTTGATTGATATTGAAGTAAAGAATGCCTGTCTGAAAACGAACGAAGTGAGTTTTCAGACAGGCATTTTGTTATTAAAGAACGTCATACTCGGGCTTGACCCGAGTATCTTTTGCGTACTAGGAAATGTTGGAGATACTCGGGTCAAGCCCGAGTATGACGGATAAAGTGGTTTGGGGTTAAAGTGGTTGATTAAAAAAGTTTTTTTAAACAAATGCGCACAAGATAAAAAGCCGACGCAGAATAATGCTGCGTCGGCTTTTTATCGTTTATAGCAAATCAAGGTACCAGTTTGGCGGCGAACGGGCTTAAATCCAAACCAGTTTTTTGCTGGACTTCGGCTACTACTTCAGAGGCGTTGCGGCCGGCTTGCACTTGTCCAATCGCCCACAATAATGATGAACGGGTACCGGTGCGGCAATAGGCGAGCACGGCGCCCTCGGCGGCTTCCAGTTGCGCGGCGAACTGGCGGGCATCATTGGCATTGGCTTGGGGGGCGACTATCGGCTGGTGATGGAATGACTGAATACCGGCATCGGCCAACCAGTCTATGGCTTGTTGGGCGGTGGGTTGATCGGGTTCTTCGCCGTCCGGGCGGTTGCAGATCACGTTGCGGATGCCGAGTTTGGCGGCTTCGGCGGCATCGGCAGGGCTGATTTGCGGAGAAATATACAGTTTTTCGGTTAAGCGGTGGATGGTCATGCTATTACTTCCTTGTTGAATATTAAAAATGAAAATGCCTGTCTGAAAAAATAAAGATTATTTGCTTTGCAGCCAATGATTTAATAAAGCCTTATCTTCAACTTTCAAATAAGCGGTATCGGCGGCTGCGGTTTGTACGCTTAATTCGGTTTGCAGTAAATAGCCGTGGCGGAAATAGTGTACGCTAACGCAATCGCCGACGGCAAACCGTTGCCAGAGTTTGTCGAATTCGCTGCATTGAAAGCCGTTGAGCGCAACGACGCGGTCTTGTGCCGATAAACCGGCGCATTCGGCGCTGCCGTGGTTGAATACGTGGGTGAGGGTGATGCTGTCGCCGTTTTGTTTGAAACGGGCGCCGAAGTCGGCTACGCTGCTTTTGGCAGGAAATTCGCTCACCACATTGCCGCCGTTGCCGCGTGCGGCGGGCAGCCAGCGTAAATCGACACCGGCGGTTTTCAGACAGGCATTTAACGGTAAATCACGGGTACTGAAAATGGCTTCTTGAAAAAAGTCTTCCAAATTCAATCCGGTAACTTCTTCGGCACGGCGCTGCCATTCGTTTTCCTGCAAACCTTTGCCGTTTTTCAGCCAGTCTTGATACAGCGCCTGCATCACGCTGTCGAGGCTGTATTGTTGTTGAGTTTGCTCGCGGATCAGTAAATCCAAGCAGAGCGCTGCCAGCGCGCCTTTCTGGTAATAGCTCACGATGGCATTGGGGCTGTTTTCATCCTGTTTGTAATACTTGGTCCAGGCGGTGAAGCTCGATTGCGCCAGCGTTTGCTTCAAGCGGCCGCTGCCTTGTTGAACGCGGGTGAGGTTGTTGGCCAGTAGTTTCAGATAGGCATCCGGGCTGATCACACCGCTTCTCACTAATAATAAATCATCATAATAAGAGGTGATGCCTTCAAATGCCCATAGCAACTCGGTGTGGCTTTCGCTGTCTAAAAGATAAGGCTGAAAGGCCGCCGGTTTGATGGATTTCACGTTCCAGGCGTGGAAATATTCGTGAGCAAACAGGCCGAGCAGTTCGGTATAAGCATCATCGGCCGCTTTGATGCCACGCGCGGGCAGGCTGCGATGATCGGCCATCAGCGCGGTACTGCTGAGGTGTTCGAGGCCGCCGTAAACGCGGTCGCCGAGGAAGAGCATAAACAGATATTCGGAAAACGGTGCCGGCGCGGGGAACATCTGCAAGGCGGTTGCGCAGATTTTTTCCACATCCTGCAACAAGCGTTCGCGGTCGAAATCGGCATAGTGGCCGGATAAGGCGATGCGGTGCGGGATGCCGTTGGCTTGGAACGACAAAATTTCCAAGTGCCCGATTTCGAATGGATGATCAATTAACTCGGCATAAGAAGGCGCAGAAAATTCGTGTTCCGATGTGGAAAGAGTGGGTAGGGTGGTGGCGACTTGCCAGTCGGCTGGCAAATTGCGCAGGCTCACACGGTGGGTGTGTTCAGACAGGCCTTCTACTTTGAGAAACAAACAAGCGCCGTCGAAGAAAGCGCGTTCGTGGTTTAGAAAAGAGCCGCGTACCGATAAATCATTGGCATAAACGGTGTAGCGGATGATCCATTTGCCGGCCTTTGGAGTGGTATGCCAAGTGTTTTTATTGTGTTGCATCAGGGTTTCTGGTTGGCTGTTACATTCTGCTTCAATGTTCACGATATGGCGGGCGAAATCGCGAATCATATAGCTGCCGGGAACCCAGTTGGCCAGCGATAAAACCGAAGCGATAGGGGCGGGCTGCTCGAAAGTCAGCTCAATCTGCCATTGATGGCTCAAAGGATCTGCTTGTAGAGTGTAATGCAACATAAAAACGGCCTATTTGTTAAGATTTGTTTGTGATTTTGGAGCTGTTTGACATTCGTCAAATAAAGCTCAGACTAAAATCTATACTCTTACAAAATCAGCGGAAAGGCAACGTGTTGATGGTATAAAATTGCGGCTTTACACCGATTTGTCTTGGTGTGCGGCGCGTTTTGATTTAAAATGCCCCAGTTAAACTTCCGCCTGCTTTAGTCGGGTCTTAGGAAAACGGTGTTAAATTAAGAAAAATCGGGTACTTGCCGCTGCCGTCCGAGAGGAAGGAAAGGCTTTCCCGTTGGATGTTAATTGCCATGTTAATGGAGAATCTTCATGGAAACGCAAACTTATAACTACAAGGTGGTGCGCCAATTTGCCATCATGACTGTAGTTTGGGGTATTGTGGGTATGTTGGTCGGCGTGATTGCTGCCGCTCAGCTGTTTGCGCCTGCACTTGACCTGTCAAACATCGGTCCGTGGTTTCACTTCGGCCGTATCCGTCCTTTGCATACCAATGCGGTGATTTTCGCGTTTGGTGGTTGTGGTCTGTTCGCTACATCGTATTACGTAGTGCAGCGAACCTGTAATACCCGTCTGTTCGGCGGCAATTTCCTGCCGGCCTTCACGTTCTGGGGTTGGCAGTTAGTTATCGTTTGCGCGGTTATTCTGTTGCCTTTGGGTTATACCCAAGGTAAAGAATATGCTGAATTACCTTGGCCGGTAGATATCCTGATTACCTTGGTATGGGTCGCTTATGCCGTTGTATTCTTCGGTACCATTGCTAAACGTAAAATCAAACACATTTATGTGGCCAACTGGTTCTACGGTGCCTTTATTCTGGCGGTAGCACTGCTGCACATCGTCAATAACTTGGTAGTTCCCTCAGGCTTGTTCTGGTCTTACCCGATTTATTCGGGTGCTATCGATGCGATGGTGCAATGGTGGTATGGCCACAATGCCGTAGGTTTCTTCTTAACCGCAGCTTTCTTGGGTATGATGTACTACTTCGTACCGAAACAAGCAGGCCGTCCGGTTTATTCTTATCGTTTGTCTGTGGTTGACTTCTGGGCGCTGATTTTCACTTATATGTGGGCAGGTCCTCACCACTTGCATTACACCGCTCTGCCTGACTGGACTCAATCTCTGGGTATGGTACTTTCGCTGATTCTGTTTGCACCTTCTTGGGGTGGTATGATCAACGGTATCATGACCTTGTCCGGCGCATGGCATAAACTGCGTACCGATCCTGTTCTGAAATTCTTGGTGGTATCACTCTCTTTCTACGGTATGTCTACCTTCGAAGGTCCAATGATGTCGATCAAAACCGTAAATGCCTTGAGCCACTATACCGACTGGACCGTAGGTCACGTACATTCTGGTGCCTTGGGTTGGGTGGGTTTTGTAACCATCGGCTCTATGTACTACTTGATTCCGCGTCTTTTCGGTACCAAAGAAATGTACAGCACCAAATTGGTTGAATTGCATTTCTGGGTAGCTACCGTAGGTGTGGTACTGTACATCTCTTCTATGTGGATTTCTGGTGTGATGCAAGGCCTGATGTGGGGCGCACTCAATACCGATGGTACCTTAACTTATTCTTTTGTTGAGTCGGTTAAACAAAGCATGCCGTTCTACATGATTCGTTTTGCGGGTGGTTTGTTGTATCTCAGCGGTATGATCGTAATGGCTTACAACGTTTACCGTACCGTCATCATGGGTAAACCGGTTGATGCGGTTATCCCTGCCGTGGCTCAAAGCGAACACCACTAATCCATACCGAGAATAGGCTGTCAAAATGAAATTACAAGCATTAGTTGAAGAGAAAGTCGGCTTCCTAATCGTATTTACCTTTCTGGTGATTAGTGTAGGTTTGCTGATTGAAGTTGTGCCGTTATTCTTTACCAAATCGGTAACCGAGCCGATTCCTGGCCTGAAGCCCTACAATGCGTTGCAGGTGGCCGGTCGCGACGTGTATATCCGTGAAGGTTGTTATAACTGTCACTCGCAGATGATTCGTCCGTTCCGTGCCGAAACCGAACGTTACGGTCACTACTCGGTAGGTGGTGAGTCGGTTTATGATCATCCGTTCCAATGGGGCTCCAAGCGTACCGGCCCGGATTTGGCTCGTGTTGGCGGTCGTTATTCTGATGAATGGCACCGTATCCACTTGCTCAACCCGCGTGACGTTGTACCTGAATCCAATATGCCTTCCTTCCCATGGCTGGCTCGTAACCGTGTGAACCCAGAAGTTGTGGAGCGCAATATGAGAGCACTGCGTACCACCGGC
>CALFOA010000138.1 GCA_937919795.1 uncultured Neisseria sp. | reverse complement strand
TTCCTGATAACGCGCGGCCAGCAAGATGGTGGCGATTTGGGTTTTATCGCCGATTTCCGCCAGAAAAAATAGTACCAGCGTGGCACCGAACGCGCCGTAGCGCAACCATTTGCTGTCTTCGTCGTCATCTTTATCCGGCAACAGCAACCACAGGCCGACAGCGATAAAGCTGATGCCGACGATCCATTTCATCATTTCCGGCGACACCCATTGCGCCACCCACACGCCGAACACGGCGGAAACGAAATGGTTCAGCAAAGTGGCGACGAAAATACCGGCGATAATCGCGTTTTTCTGGGCAAAACGGGCGGCGAGAAACAGCGCCAGTAGCTGGGTTTTGTCACCGATTTCGGCAATCGCCACCGCCAGCGTTGAAGAGAGAAAAGCTTCCATTGTTGTTTATACTCGTGGTTTGTGCGCGGGCAATAAAAAAAGACACATCCCTGCACGCGCCCGCTGCGCCGCAGAAATATGTCTTAAGTCTTGCCTGTCTTATGTTCAAATAAGATACCGTTACCATGCTTAGAGCAATTATGTTGACAACGGTTTCGGAAGATTTGATCCGAATGGCTACTCCCTTAAGAAGTGGCGACATTATAACGGATTTTGCCGGGTGTCGCTTGCTTCTTAACCAAATGCCTGTCTGAAAGAAAGCTTTCAGACAGGCATTCTAGCGACTATATCACTCTTCCGGCAGCTTACTAATCTTCACCCGCTCAATCCGCTGCCCTTCTTTTTCCAGCACTTCAAAGCGCCAGCCGTAAAACTCAATGCTCTCTCCCACTTCGGGGATGCTTTGCAACTCTTCCATAATCAAACCGGCAACGGTGTGATAATCGGCGTCTTCATCCTGCGGCGGCAAGCCGAGCTGCGGAGCGAGTTCCACATATTCGAGCGCGCCGTCTACCATCAGCGTATCGTCGTGCTCGTTGGCCTGTACCGTCGGCTCTTCCTCGCGCTCGAACTCCTCCGGGAATTCACCGGCGATGGTTTCCAGCAAGTCTTTCATGGTCACCATACCGAGCACCGCGCCGAATTCGTCGACTACAAGCGCATAATCGGCGCTGTTTTTACGGAACAGCTCAATCGCATTGAGCGCAGTAGTGCTATCGGGCAGCACCAAAGGCTGGCGCAAGGCGGTTTGTACATTCATCTCGCCTTCTTCCAGCAGCTGAACCAACAAGTCTCTCTTATTAATGTAGCCCAAAGGTTCGTCCACCCCGGCTTTGCCCACCACCAGCAGGCGGGAATACGGGGTTTCCTGCAACTTGGCATGTTGCTCTTCTTTGCTCTGCGAAATGTCCAAACGCTCTATGTCGCGGCGCGGAATCATCACCCCCATAATCGGGCGCTCGGCCAGCGTGAGCACGCTGCGAATCATCGATTTTTCGTTTTCTTCAAAACGCTCGTTGTCGTTGGCTTTGTCGCCGTCGGTCGCCAGAATACTCTCGCGGATACCCATCATGCCGAGTACGTTTTCGGCGGTACGCTGGCGCCAAGAGCTGCTGATATAGGCGTTTTTACGGGTATTTTTCTGCGAAATCTGGTTGAACACTTCAATCAGGATCGAGAAGCCGATGGCGGCGTAGAGATAACCTTTCGGGATGTGGAAATGGAAGCCTTCGGCAATCAGGCTGAAGCCGATCATCAACAGGAAGCCCAAGCATAGCATCACCACGGTGGGATGTTTATCGACAAACTCGGTGAGCGGCTTACTCGCCACAATCATCACCGTCATCGCCACAATCACTGCGGCCATCGCCACCACGATATGATCCACCAGCGCCACCGCAGTGATCACCGAATCGATTGAAAACACGGCATCCAACACCAAGATCTGCGCCACCACCGTCCAAAACGGCACATGGGTTTTCTGGGTATCGGCCACCGCAAAGTGGTTGTGCCCTTCCAAGCGCTCGTGCAATTCGGTGGTCGCTTTATAAAGCAGGAACAGACCGCCGGTAAACATAATAATGTCTTTACCCGACACCGCCAAACCGGCCACGCTAAACAGCGGTTGGGTGAGCGTAATGATTTGCGCCATAAAGCCCAGCATAATCACCCGAATCAGCACCGCCAACGCCAAACCGGTAATCCGCGCTTTGTCGCGCAACGATGGTTTGACTTTATTGGCTAGAATCGCCACAAAAACCAGATTGTCGATACCGAGCACGACCTCGAGTATCAGAAGCGTTGCAAAGCCTATCCATGTATGCGGTTCGGCTAACCAACTAAGATCCATGATGTTAAATGTCCTTATTTAAAACGCAGAAAGGCAGCCTGTAAAATCAGGCTGCCAAATGGTGGGCATACACGAAGGCGGGGGTAAGCTTTTCTGCTCTCCGTCTTTCATAATATCGTGCATGCCTTTGGGTAATTAAGATA
>CALFOA010000137.1 GCA_937919795.1 uncultured Neisseria sp. | reverse complement strand
GACACTCTTTCCCTACACGACGCTCTTCCGATCTGTGCACGACGGTTTCGGCGCGGATACGCAGGTTTTCAGCATGAACGCCCAACTCGGAACGCGTCTGTTGCTCCGCTTCGGCTAACAGTGCCGCCAAATCTTCGCCGCAGGCAGTCGGCAACACGATTTCCGCATAGGCTTCGCGCGGAATCACATTGCGCAAACGCCCGCCGTGAAACGCCGCCAGCCGCAGCGTATGCCTGTCTGAAACGCGGCTCAATACGTCGGCCAACAATTTAATTGCATTGCCGCGGCCGCGGTGGATGTCGATGCCCGAATGACCGCCTTTCAAGCCTTCCAGAGTGATGTGCCAGCGCTCGCCTGCAACGGTTTCGCCGGTCATCTGCAGGGTGAACTCGGCATCGCGCCCACCGGCGCAGCCCAAGTAAATACTGCCGTTTTCTTCAGTATCCAGATTCAACAAATAACGGCCTTGCAGATAATCGCGCCGCACCGCCCGCACGCCGCCCATGCCGGTTTCTTCTTCCACCGTGAGCAACACTTCCAGCGGCGGATGTTCGATATCGTCGGCAAACAGCACCGCTAAAGCCATTGCCGCGCCCATGCCGTTGTCGGCGCCGAGCGTGGTGTTGTCGGCATACACCCAGCCGTCTTCGATATGCGTTCGTATCGGATCGCGCTCAAAATCGTGCGGCGAATCCGGCGTTTTCTGCGCCACCATATCGATATGCGCCTGCAAAATCACCCCAGCTTTATGTTCCATGCCTGCGCCGACGGCGGGTTTATACAGATAAACATTGCCTTTTTCGTCCAAACGCGCGGCCAAACCTTTTGCTTCGGCGCGCTGCACAATGTGCGCGGCCAGCTCGGCTTCGCGGTAAGTGGGGTGCGGAATGGTGCAGATGTCGGCAAACCATTGCCAAACGGGGGCGGGGGTAAGGTGGCGGATGGGCATAGTGTTTCCTATTGGAGATGGCTTTAGGGCTAATTTATATTAGCCCCTTATATTTTGGTTGAATTGAACCAGTTCCAGTATTTGATGAGTATGCGGGTTAAAAACCCATTCATTATCAAAATGGGTTTTTAATCTGCTATTCATAAATACGTTCCCGATTACTAAAGAATTAAATTGATTCCCAGTATTTCTTTGAGCCTTGATAGCATCTAATAACGAACTAGGTAATTCGCCCATCACAAAATCAGAAATCATCAACACATCGGCCTTTTTATAATGTTCTGACTCAAGCATTATTAAAGCTTGTCGTAATGCAGGAACCGCATCCGTACCCCCATGGAATGATTTGCCCAAAAAAGAAACCAGATCGGCAATTCCCTTAGTCGCTGTAATTTCAAAAGTTTCAATTCCTGTGGAAAAATTAATGATAAAGCATGGCCTGTTCTGTTCTTTGGCTTTATTACCCAAATACAAAGCCATTGCTTTGGCAATATTTTCAGGAACCCCATTCATCGAACCACTGGTGTCTATACATAAGATCATCGGACCTAATTTTTCATCATTTTGTGATTCTATCTCAACGCTAATTTCCTTTTGTTCTTCCTGATAGTTTATTCCTTGCAGTTCAAAGCAAACTAACTTAGATTCCAAGTATTTCAAATCGAATAAAATAGCAGTATCGGGATCCGCCATTAAGGCAAGTTCAGACGGTAGGGTATATTCCAAATCTTTACCTAAACGCAAACCGATAATTTCTTCTTTGGAATTAATATCTACTACGGGTGTATTAATACTGATGGTTTGTGTAATGGTTTCAATTTTAGAAGATTGCTCTATCTGCCGCATTTTTCCCAATAAATCAGCAATCGCTTGCGCCCCCTTGTCTTTAGCAAAATAGGTCGCCCACCGCTTTAATTCTTTAATACTTTGTGGGCTTAAATTACCAAAGCTGTCATCAAACCATAAACCAAAATCCAAACCAAAGCCTGATAGTTGTTGATTGAGTTCTTGCAATAATTTCAACCATTCTTCTAACTTAGCTAAAAATTGCTGCCTTGCATGACTGATTTGCTCCAATTCCCATTTAGCCTGAGCCTTATCCAGGTTTTTTTGCCACTCATTCAACAATAAACGAAAGGCAAGCTCTTTTTCTCCAGAGTCTTTCTCCTCCAACTTACTTTGCCAAAAACGATTATCAAAAGGCACGCCTGCAATGAGGCATAATTCTTGATATTCGCTAACGGTTTCTTGATTTAAGGAAGATTTTTTTTGATTAAAAGTACGATTCCAGTATTTCCATTTTTCTCTATAAGCGAGGAAAGGATCTTCTTCACGGATACTTTGGCTGCTTTTAAGAAACCATTCCTTAATATGGTTATCCAAAAAATCCGATAATTTTTTTTCCTGCCAAATATTAGCAAACTTGTTTTTCAGTGCCTTTCCAATCAAACCTTTTTCTGTCAGCAAATTTATTGGCATAAGGACTCCAAACGCTCACAATCGGTAATCCGCAATTTCAGTTGTTCAATTTGTTCCAAAATTCCGCTGACTGCTGCGTTGATTTCATCTTCTTTTACGAATGGGCTGTTAAGCTGTTTTTTATAGGTATTATTTTTCTTTTCAACAATATCAAGAACTTTAGTTAACTCAATTCGAATATCTCTAACTGATTCTGATAAAGAGAGAATTAATCTTTGATTAATATCATTCTTCTTATCCCCTTTCTTAAATAAAGCCTTGGCGGTAAATGTACACCAGTCATAATCATAATCATGGTACTTGATATTGCAGCTCCCTTGTCCATCAAAACTACATGTAATATGTCGAATTTCATTACCATTTTCGTCTACTGGACGAAAATCTCCAGTTTGTTTAAATTGAGAGAAAGGAATATATATTGTTGCTTTTTTATTTTCACACCAACTAGATTTAAAAATAGCATTAACTTTAAAATATTCTTTTTTATCACCTAATGTTACCGTGTCATAAATATCTTTAGCATGATAAAGTTCTTTATTAATTTCTTTATCTAATTTCTCTTTTTCTCT
>CALFOA010000136.1 GCA_937919795.1 uncultured Neisseria sp. | reverse complement strand
GCCGGCCAGTCGTCGGCCCCGCAGTCGGCCGGCCAGGCGCCGTCGACCTCGGAGTCTGGCGCCGGATCGTCGTCGTACGGCACGACGCCGGGTACGACAGGGTCGAGCTCCGAGCCGACGACGACCTTCCAGCACCCCCCGGCTCCGCAGTAATCGGGCGCGGTTTCGTCATAATCGCTAGGGCACTCGCGGCAGGCGGGTGACGACCTCGCGAGGAGTGACCCAGCTAGTGGATAACCGACCAGTCGGTACGCGCCAGGCGCGTGACCTGCTTCGGGTTGCATTCGGCCCGTCGGGCATCGCCCTGGCGATCATCGCCGCGCTGGTGCTGTTTCTCAGCTACACCGGCAAATGGCAGGGCATCGGCAGTTTTAGCGCCAAAAACTGGATCTTTCTGGTCCTCTCCGGTCTCGCCACCGGCGCTTCCTGGCTGGCCTATTTCAAAGCCTTGCAAATGGGCGAGGCATATCAAGTGGCGCCGGTCGATAAACTCAGTTTGGTGTTGGTAGCGGTGTTGGCGGTGGTGTTTCTCGGCGAACGCCCCAATTTGCGCGAATGGCTGGGGCTGGCGATGATCAGCGGCGGCGTATGGGTATTGGCTTTTAAACGATAAATCAAAACAAGGGGATAACATTATGAATGTGAATAAAGTCTGGTTTTATATCGGGCTGTTGTGCGTGGTGGTGGCCGGGGTGTGGATGACCGTGCCCGATGAACAGGCGCAGCAGCAGATGAAAGAAGCGTTGGAACGCAAAAAAGCGGCCAAGCAGCAAAAACTGCAAGCGCCGAAAAACCAAGCTGCTTCGGCCGCTCAATAGAAAGACCTGATGAAAAAACTCAAATGGCTGATAGCCGCTTTGCTCCTGATTGCCGCCGTCTTGGGCGCCGCTTGGTTTTGGCTACCGCAAGACATAGGCTTGAGCCAACGCCAGCAAACCCTGTTGCAACAAGCCGCGCTGCCGGATGATGCGGTGATCGCACGACTGGTGGTACGCAAAGGCGCGCGCGAAATGGATGCGTTCAACAGCAGCGGCAAGCTGCTGAAAACCTATCCCGTTTCGCTCGGCTTCCAGCCTCAAGGCCACAAACAGTTTGAAGGCGATGGCAAAACGCCGGAAGGCCGCTACACCATCAACGACCGCAATCCCAACAGCGGTTATCATAAAAATCTTGGCGTTTCCTATCCCAACGCACAGGATAAAGCCTACGCGCAAGCGCAAGGCAAAAGCCCCGGCGGCGACATCAAAATCCACGGTCTGCCCAACGGCAGCGGCAGTATCGGTGCCCGCCACCTGCTGCGCGACTGGACCAACGGCTGCATTGCGGTCACCGACCCGGAAGTGGATGAATTATTCCGCTTAGTTAAACCCAATGCGGAAATTGAGATATTACCTTGATTTTAAATGGTTATAACAACAATGCCTGTCTGAAAAGTTAATTAACCAACTTTTCAGACAGGCATTTTTTTATCCACCACTTACGACGAATAATGAAACACAAATTGCTGTTCCAACTCGGCGCTTAAGCTTTTAGCCACCGGGCAGGCGTGGGCGGTGGCTTCCAACAGGCTGCGCAGCGATTCGTCTTGCGGCAGGTTTAAATAAAAATCGATTTTCACCTTGGCTACCCGCCGCGGGTTGGCCGCCATTTCTTTCAACACCTCGGCACGCGCGCCGGTAAAGACTATGCCCATGCCTTCGGCTTTCATCGCCATAATGGTCAACGCGCAGGCAGCCAGTGAAGTGGCCAGCAAATCGGTGGGCGAAAACGCTTCGCCTTTACCGTTGTTGTCTACCGGCGCATCGGTGGCGATGCGGCTGCCGCTTTGTAGGTGGGTTAATTCGCAGTGCAGGCCGCCGGTGTAGTGGACGGTGGATGTGGTCATGGGATTCTCCTTTTTTAAAGTTGGGGGTTTTGTAAATTACTTTTTCGAGTAGTATTTGATTAAACAGCAATGGGTTCCTTCCCCCGCCTTTGCGGGGGAAGGTTAGGATGGGGGTGTTTGAGCTATAAACCAATGTTTCTTTGGATTCAACCTGCCACCCTTCCCCTAACCCCTTCCCGCCAGCGGGACGGGGAATAGCTTACTGTTGTTTCTACCATTTTCTAAATATACAAACTTGCTACTAAGATAAAACGCTTTCCCCTTTTCTGCAAACAAAATGCCTGTCTGAAACCAATAAAGTTTTCAGACAGGCATTTAAACCATTAATCAAAACAAATATTTATTTGCTGATTAATTGGCCGAAGTAATGCAGGGTGCGTACCAATTGGCAGGTGTAAGACATTTCGTTGTCGTACCAAGCCACGGTTTTCACCAATTGTTTGTCGCCTACGGTCAGCACGCGGGTTTGGGTGGCGTCGAACAGCGAGCCGAATTCCATGCCGACGATGTCGGAAGACACCAGTTCTTCTTCGGTGTAGCCGTAAGATTCATCGGCAGCGGCTTTCATCGCGGCGTTCACTTCTTCTTTGCTCACTACTTTTGCCAATACGGTCACCAATTCGGTTAAGGAACCAGTGGCCACCGGTACGCGCTGGGCGGAGCCGTCGAGTTTGCCGTTCAATTCGGGAATCACCAGGCCGATGGCTTTGGCGGCGCCGGTGCTGTTGGGCACGATGTTTTCGGCGGCGGCGCGGGCGCGGCGGAAGTCGCCTTTGCGGTGCGGCGCATCCAAGGTGTTTTGGTCGCCGGTGTAGGCGTGGATGGTGGTCATCAGGCCTTCGACTACGCCGAATTGTTTTTGCAGCACGGCGGCCATCGGCGCCA
>CALFOA010000135.1 GCA_937919795.1 uncultured Neisseria sp. | reverse complement strand
TTCCGATCTAAGAACAAGGCTTGCAACTGGCTCGGCTTTTCTTCTGGCGTTACTTTCAGGTTAACTTTGTTTTCCAATAACGTAGCCACCATTGCATCATCTAAGGGAGCATTGGTAAAGAACTGAGTCTTATCACTGCGCTCGCCTTTAATGATGTAACCGTTCATCACCGAACCTTCGATGTTGGCATCGGTTACTTCACCTTTTTTCACCTGATTGATGAATTCGGAATAAGTAATTTGTTGTTTGTTTTCCTGCTCTTTGGTAATCGCATTGAAGGCGGCCATTAAGCCGACCGCCAACGCTAACCACACCAACAGGTTTTTAATGGTACTCCCCACTGAAACAGGCTCCCATACATGCTAATAAAATTTAAAAATGGAAAAACGGATTGTAATTCAGACTTACTACCTTGTCAGCGTTTATTTTTCCCTAATAGGTAAATCTCACTGGATCGATTGCGAGAGGCATCCGGTTTGCGCGTTTGTACGGTTTGAAACAAAGAACGCAGTTCACTTAAATATTCCTGATACCCTGCTCCCTGAAACACTTTCACCAAAAAGTGACCGCCGCTCTTCAGATGTTCACGCGCAAAATCCAGTGCCAGCTCGCATAAATAAAAGCTTCGTGCCTGATCCGTTACGCTATTGCCGCTCATATTGGGTGCCATATCGCAAATAACAAGGTCTAATTCCCGATTATTCAGCAAGGCTTCAAACTCAGCCAAAACCTCGTTTTCCCTGAAGTCGCCCTGAATAAAAGAAACGCCGGCTATCGGGTCCATAGGCAAAATATCCAGCGCAAACACTGCACCATTTTTGCCAACTAAATCAGCGGCTACTTGCGACCAACTGCCCGGCGCGCTGCCCAAATCGGCCAACACGGTACCCGGTTTGATTAACTGGTCTTTTTCATTGATTTCCAACAGCTTATAAGCTGCACGGGCACGATAACCGTCTTTTTGTGCGCGATGCACATAATGATCGCTAACGTGCTCGCTGAGCCAGGCTTTGGAAGATTTGGAACGGACGGCCATATTTTGGGAACAATCTGAAACAGAGAATTTTTGAGAGCGAATATTATATGTGATTTTTAGCGGCTGCTGGCGTAAAATACACACTTTCAACCGACTATAAGATTTCAAACAGCATGAGCGACAAACTCAACACCAAAGACATTCTGGCACTCAAAGCCCAAGCCCACCACCTCAGCCCGGTGGTGATGATCGGCCAGCACGGCCTCACCGAATCAGTGATCAAAGAAACCGACAGTGCTTTAAGTGCACACGAATTAATCAAAGTTCGCGTATTAGGCGACGATCGTGCCGAGCGCGTGGCGATGGCCGAGGCTTTATGCGAAGCGGTGGATGCGCAATTGGTACAGCATATCGGTAAGCTGTTGGTATTGTGGCGCAAACGTCCCGAAGAATAAAGATCACGTTAATATTTCAAATGCCTGTCTGAAACATTTTTTCAGACAGGCATTATTGTATCGCTCACAAGGTTTAGCGGTAAGCGTGTTTCCCTGTCGACAAACGCAGATAAGCAATACACAAAATCGCGCCCAACAAACTGCAAACCATATAGATGGTACTCGATATCCCGTGCCACATCGCGAAACTGCCACCAACCAAATCCAGCAACCAGTTACCCTCATTCGCCTTGAGCGCTTTAATTGCCGGTGTAACGGCAAACTGATTGATGCCCAACAGCATAATCAAAACACCCATCCAAGAAAGGCCGGAAGGCAAGTTGTTGCGGCGCTCAAAACCATAATCAGCGGCACCGGTACGCAGGGTAAAATAGGTTACCGTCCAGGCAAACAATCCTAAATAAGCTACCAAATCGAAGAATTCACCCGCCAAGTTCCCCGCTTGGGTACGTTCAAGATGCCTAAACAAAGTAGGCGCGACCACATATCCTACCGTTAATTGCATACCCAGCCAAATGCTGATCAAAATTGCCGAAAGTCGGTTCATAATTATTATCCTTCTATTGAGGTGCGAAGACAGTTTTGTTCCGTAATTATAAAGCGACAATATCTTAGGGCTTTCAGCCTGTCAATCCAAGGTTTACAAACGGTAATGCCTGTCTGAAAATCATTTCAGACAGGCATTTTTCATTTCCATTTTAATTAAGCGGCATTACAGATATTCCACATCCACCACTTCATATTCGCGTATGCCGCCGGGGGCCTGCACTTCGGCCACGTCACCCTCTTCTTTGCCGATCAAGGCGCGGGCAATCGGCGAACCGATGGAAATTTTGTGGAACTTCAAATCCGCTTCGTCTTCGCCAACAATCTGGTAGCGTACTTTATCGCCACTGTCCAAATCTTCCAGCACCACGGTGGCACCGAACACGATTTTGCCTTCGGCATGAATTTCACGCGGATTGATCACATGGGCAATGGAAAGCTTGTGTTCCAATTCCGAAATACGGCCTTCAATAAAACCTTGTTTTTCTTTGGCTGCTTCGTATTCTGCGTTTTCCGACAGATCGCCGTGCGAACGAGCTTCGGCAATCGCTTCGATAATGGCCGGACGGGCCACACTTTTCAGATGTTGCAACTCCTCTTTCAACATCTCTGCACCGCGCATGGTCAGCGGGATTTTCTGCATGATTCTTCTTTCTCCGTTACAGAACGAGCGGTTACCACCGCCCCGGTCAATTCAATAAAAACACAAGCCGCCCGGCTATCCGGCGGCTTGTGTACTGCATATCGTTAGGTGGCCATTGTATCAAAACAAGGCAAAATGGCAATGTTTTAAAATGATTTAACACAGGCCTGTCTGAAAAACAGCAAGCCCGTGTGTGTTTTATTTCAGCTTAAAACGGAATATCGTCGTCGATATCGTCTACCGGCGTTGCAGGTGCGGCGGCCGGAGCTTGGCGACGCGGTGCAGCAGGCGCTTCGGCGGCGTAAGATTGCGCTGGTTGTGCAGGCGGGGCGGACTGATAAGAGCCACCGTCGTCATACGGTGCACCACCACCGGCACCGCCAGTACGCGCGCCCAGCATTTTCATTTCACTGGCGATGATGTCGTAAGCGGTGCGCTCGATGCCGTCTTTGCCGGTGTATTTGCGGCTTTGGATACGGCCTTCGATGTAGACCTGGCTGCCTTTTTTCAGGTATTGGCCGGCGATTTCGGCCAAACGGCGGTACATGGTGATGTTGTGCCATTCGGTACGCTCTACGCGCTGACCGCTTTGGCGGTCATTCCAGCTTTCGCTGGTGGCAATGGAAAAATTCGCTACGGCTTCGCCATTGGGCATATAGCGCACTTCGGGATCGCGCCCCAAGTTACCGATCAGCATCACTTTATTTAAAGACATCAGTTTGCTCCTGCAAGAATATGTTTCGCTGCGGCTTCGTCAAACCCTTGTTGCAAAGCCTTGATAAATACGGTTTCGCCGTCGGCGCTGAAGCTGATGGCTTCGACACCGGCAAGCTGTTTCAGCCGAGAGTGTAATTCGTCTTGCCTTCCCTGCCAAGCCCCGCCCACCGGCAGCACCACATTTTTCACCGGCGCGGGCGCAGGCGCAACAGCGGCGATTGCAAACCATGCGCCGATCAATACGCTGCAAAACACGAACACGCCGTTAAAGCCGAAATGGTGGAACAGCAAGCCGCCCAGCGCGCCGCCACTGAACAGGCCGACCGACTGCATGGTGTTGTACACCCCCATCGCGGTGCCCTTCAATTCGGCGGGGGCGGTTTTCGACACCAACGAAGGCTGGCTGGCTTCCAGAATATTGAAACCGATAAAGTAAACAATCAGGCTCAAGCCTATCAGCCATACCGAATGCAGGCCGAACAGCAAACCCAGTTGCGAAGCGAAAATCAACGCAATGCCCAGCAGAAAAATTTGTTTCAACTTATTGCGGGTTTCTCCGACGATAATTGCCGGAATCATCAGCACCAGACCGATTAAGGTGGCGGGCAGATACACCTGCCAATGATGGGCTTTGTTCAAACCCAAATCCTGCAAGGCAAACGGCAGCGAGGTAAACAGCGCCATCATGCCGCATTGCAGCGCGAAAATACCGAAATTCAGCCGCAGCAGCTCTTTGTTTTTTAACACCTCGCCAAAACGGGCGGGCTGCACTTCCGCATCTTCATGCAGTTTGGAACGCACCGGATCGGGCACCAGAAACTTCACCACCAGCATACTCAACAGCGTCAGCACACCGGTGAGTGCAAACAAACCGGCCACGCCGATGTATTCCGACAGCAGCGGCGAAATCACCAGGCTGGCGGAAAAAGTCAGCCCTATGCTTAAACCTATCATCGCCATCGCGCGGGTACGCACTTCTTCGCGGGTTAAGTCGGCCACCAAAGCGGTGACCGCCGCGCTCACCGCACCGGCACCCTGAATGGCGCGCGCCAACACCAGCATCGGCAACGACGTGGCGACAGCCGCCATAAAACTGCCGACGGCAAACACCAGCAAGCCGAGATAAATCACTTTTTTGCGACCGAAGCGATCAGAGGCCATGCCCAGCGGCAATTGCAGAACGGCTTGGGTAAGGCCGTACATCCCCATTGCCAAGCCGACCAACATTTTGTTGTCGCCCGCATCCGGCAGACTCGCTGCATACAGCGCCAGCACCGGCAGCACCAAAAACATTCCCAGCATACGCAAGGCATATACCCACGCCAAGGCCATGCTGGCGCGCATTTCCTCAGGGTGCATCCGAATACTGTTTTTTTTCGCCATATCAGGCCTGTCTGAAAAATCTGTTTGAGACGGGTGGGATTATACGCTACCGCGTTGCGGCTGCCAGCGTATTTTGTGAGGGAACGGGAATTTTGAAGATAGATTATTTGGGTTTTACAAGAAACTGGTTACGCTTATATTTT
>CALFOA010000134.1 GCA_937919795.1 uncultured Neisseria sp. | reverse complement strand
CTGCGCGGGAATGACGTCACTTGAGTATCTAACGGCCTTAGGAAGTATTTTGCAACGGTCTCAGGCATACAGATTTAAAAACCTGCTAAGTATGCCTGTCTGAAAGGTTAGGATGCGAAAAACGGATGCAATAATGCGCTAAATTGTGCCGGATGGCTTAAAAACGGTGCGTGCGCCGCCTGCGGGATGGTGTGCATCTCGGCGTTGGGCAGGTGGCGCGCCAGATAATCGCCCATGCGCGGCGGGGTGATGCTGTCTTTGTCGCCGTAAACCAGCAATACCGGCTGCTGAATCTCGGGCAGCAGGGCGCGGGCGTCGGCGACGCTTAAGGCGTTGAGTGCGGTTTCCAGCGCGGCAGGGGTGCCGTGTTTTACAATATCGGGCAACACCTGTTCCAGCAGCGGCCGTGCGGCTTTGGCATAGAGAAACTGCAACTCGAGAAACTGGCGCATATATTTCTGGTAATCCTGGCGGAACAATGTAATCATTTTGCCCAGCGCCGGATTGCTCAAACCTTCGGGGTAGTCTGGCTCCGCTAAAAATTTGGCGAAACTGGCGGTGAGGCAGAGTTTGCGCACTTTGTGCGGATGGCGGTGCGCCAGATGCAGCGCCACCAAGCCGCCGAGCGACCAGCCGAGTACGTCGGCGGGCTGTTGTTCGTCGATTTCGGCGGCCAGCGCATCGGCGATGGCGATAATATCAAACACACCGTTATCGGGCGCGGCGCCGTGGCCGGGCAAATCGGGGGTGCGGATCTGCCAGCTTTGCGGCATATCGTCGCGCAGGGGGGTGAATACGTGGCTGTTGGCCGCCCAGCCGTGGATCCACAGCATATTTTTTGGGGAAGTCATCATGGGGAAGCTTTCGTTTCGGCTGCCGCAGCGCGCGGCAGGCTGCTTATTATGCCATGCTTTATGCCCGCCTTCGACCGGGCGTTTGTGCAGCGGCTGCCTGCGCGATTTGCAGCAATTGGCGGTGCGTGCCGGCAGCGTTTGCCCGCGCTGTGCGGGGGTGAGCAGCGGCGGAGTGGTGTGCGGGCAATGCCAGCAAAAAGCGCCGCCGTTTGATGCTTTGTGGACTTCGGTTTATTATCTGCCGCCGGTGAGCGGGGTGTTGCACCAGTTTAAACACCTGCGCGATATTGCGCTGTCCGAGCCGCTGGCGGCCTTAATGCAGAGCCTACCGCCGCCGTGGCTGGCTGAGCAAAAGTTTGATTGGGTGCTGGCGATGCCGTTAAGCCGCGAGCGGCGGCTGTTTCGCGGTTTCAACCAATGCGAAGAATTGCTGCGCTTTTTGGCACGTGATTATGGCTGGAACATCGCGCCGCCAAGCTCGGTTTTGCGCCGTTTTACGCCGCTGGATGGGCCAGGCGCTGCAGTGGCAGCGTCAACGTCACCGCCAGGCCCGGCGCGGCAGGCGCCAGGTGCAGCTGGCCGGTGAAGTCCAGTTTGCCGTCTTTTTCCCGTACCACGATTTCCGTTCCTTCCGGGAAGTCTCCTTCCAGGAGTTTAAGGCTGAGGGGGTCCAGCAGGTCGTGCTGGATGGCACGCTTGAGGGGACGGGCTCCATAGACGGGGTCAAAGCCGTG
>CALFOA010000133.1 GCA_937919795.1 uncultured Neisseria sp. | reverse complement strand
TGAAATGACTGAGTCAGCCGAGAAGAATTTCCCCGCTTATTCGCACCTTCCTTAGCTTATAAACGCAATTATATTTATTTATGGGTAGCGTTTAATTTGTAGGTTGCCAGTTTATTAAGGATGGGTAAGATGAAAGCGACTGAGCTTCATCAAAAATTACTCTTCAACAACATCACGATATGTTTTTAATGTTTTATTAATGATCATCACACTCGAGAATTTATCTTGAATGCGTTTTCTGCCATTGATACCCATTGCGACGCGCGTTTCTGGGTTATCCAACAGGAAACCGAGTTTCTCCGCTAATTCCTCGACAGATTTACTTTTTACAATCAACCCATTATCGTTATTGATAATTAAGCTATCACAGCCACCAACATCATAAGCGATACAAGCGCGCCCGACAGAGGAAGCTTCCAGCAAGATACGCGGTACGCCTTCGGCGTAGACCGACGGCAAAGCAACGATATTTGATTCTTCAATTAAATCAAATACATTAGAGCAATGACCGAGCCAGTTAATCACGCCTTCGCTTTGCCACTTCTGTATCGTCGCCAGCGGAATTGCGTCTTTATCATTCTCAACTAAAATACCGGCAACATTCAGCGTAAAGTGAATATTTTTATTACTCAGTATTTTTTTGGCTTCAATCAGGTCACCCAGTCCTTTACTCCACAGCATACGGCTGGCAAAAAGGACGACCGGAACATCACGCTGCTGCTCCAGAGAGTATTTGTAAATCTCTGGATTAATACCCGCGCCATCAATAACAATAGTCTGTTTGTAATCGATACCAACCAGATCGGCAAGTTTAGCTCTGTCTTTATCATGTTCGAACATAAACAAACTGCATTTGTTACTGGCGATATACTTATATGCCATAACAGTAAAACTTCGCAGCAGCTTAAGACAGGCAGACTCTGCGGAAAATACTCGGCCCAAACCGACAAAACTCAGAATAACAGGACGATGGGTACTTTTAGCCAGAAAACCGCCGATCAAACAGGGCTTGATGGTAATGCAGTGCAACAAATCTGGATTGATGTTTTGAATAATTTTCCGAGCCTTAGAAAAGGCCCGAAAGAAAATCAAAACGTTGAATGATTGGGCGACAAGTGGAATGTTATGGCAAACAAAACCTAATGTCCTGAATTTTTCCGCTATTTTATCATCGACAAAATGGCTAATAATGTGAATCTCATAACCGGCATCTCGGGCGGCAATTGCACGATCGGTCCAATGCAAATCAAAATACCAATCCGAATTTATGAAATAACACAGTTTTTTCATTGCTATGTCCACTTAGTGAAACTTACCGCTGATTCCTTTTACACCATGTACAATCCCACGGCATAAAAACTTTAGATATACCCATTTCCGGCGCTGCACAGGGAATATGGTGATATACTTACACAGGCGCAAAAGGATTGATGAACTACTAAAAATTTCCACTTCCGTGAATATTCTCTTAGCCAAAATCAAGTTCCGACAAAGATAGTAAACCTTCCACTCTGGCGATATAACCTTTCCCTGAATACTCACGTCATGAGTAAAAACAAGCTCCGGTTGATAAGTGATTTTCTCGCCACTTAAAGTTAATTGATAACCAAAATAGAGATCATCAAAATAAAGGAAAAGTTCATCATAAATATGATGAAGGTGCTCATTCAAGACTTCACGCTTAATGATCATGCCAACAAATGAAACGGTTTGCACCAGCATTTTCTTATTATCTGGTACATATCGTTGGGGATGTTTGATATATTGCAAGGTATCACTAAACGAGGTCGGGACTTTTGCAAATGGAACATTCATCGCACATGTCCGGCCCTG
>CALFOA010000132.1 GCA_937919795.1 uncultured Neisseria sp. | reverse complement strand
TGTACCGTAAATCGCCTCTTTTCCCAGCCAAGCGCAATAAAATTTTTTAGCGCTTTTCGCTTGACCCAAATGCAAAGCTTTTGTAAAGTAACAAACAACTACATAAATTGGTCTGACCAATTCACCAAAAAATACAACCGGAACACTAGCCATGTCAGCACAGGAATTCCCCGTTTTCGCCAAACGTCCTACCGACGTTTATTTCTTCGGCACCTGCCTTCTGGATATTTTCATGCCCGAAGCCGGGATGGACGCCATTACCCTGCTCGAGCAGCAAGGCATACGCGTGCACTTTCCGATGGAACAAAGCTGCTGCGGTCAGCCCGCGTTTTCTTCCGGCCACCCGAAAGAAGCATTTGACGTGGCCAAAGCGCAATTAAACCTGTTCCCCAATCCGTGGCCGATAGTCGTACCTTCCGGTTCCTGCGGCGGCATGATGAAACACAGTTGGCCGGAATTGTTCAAAGGCAGCGTTTACGAGCGCCAAGCACAGGAAATTTCTTCACGCATCATCGAATTTACCCACTTCCTGCTGGCCATCGGCTATCAACCGCAGGACAAAGGCGCGCCGGCCAAAGTAGCCGTGCACACTTCTTGCGCCGCCCGCCGTGAAATGAACGTGCATCTTTCCGGCTGGAAACTGATCGACAGCCTCGCCAACGTCGAGCGCGTGGTGCACGACCATGAAAGCGAATGCTGCGGCTTCGGCGGTACGTTCTCGGTGAAACACCCCGACATTTCCGGTGCGATGGTGAGCGACAAGGTTTGTGCGCTCAAAGAGAGCGAAGCGGTAGAAATCGTCAGCGCCGATGCCGGCTGTATGCTCAATATCGGCGGCAAAATCGCCAAAGACGAACCGGGCATGCCCAAACCCAAACACATTGCCACTTTCTTGCTGGAACGTACCGGAGGCAAAGCATGAGCGCGCGCGACAATATTCTGGCCAAACTGCGTTTGGCCAATGCCACCCCGTTAAAAGAGCCGGAAACCGCGGCTTATTATCAGGAAATGACCCCGCATTGGGACAGCGAAACCGAACGCCTGAAACACTGGGCAGCCGCCATGCGTGCGGTGAAAACCGAGATTTATTGGGTGCGTGCCGATGATTGGGCAAGCACCTTGCTAGAAGTGGCGCAACAAAAAAGTTTGCGCAATATTTTGCTGCCGCTGCAAACCGAACACGGCCAAACCGCCGCTGCGGCAGTTGAAGCAGCCGGTATCGAAGTGAAAGCTTTTGATCGTCCGATTGAAGACTGGAAAGACGAATTTTTCGCCGACATCGATGCCGGTTTTACCGATTGCCGCTGCGGCATCGCCCACACCGGCACTTTGATGCTGTGGCCGACCGTCGAACAACCGCGCAGCCAAAGCCTAGTGCCGCCGGTACACATCTGCCTGTTTGACACCACCACGCTGTACGACGATTTTTACAGCGCGATGCAGGGCGAGAACATGGCGGAAGGTATGCCCACCAATGTGGTGCTGGTATCCGGGCCGTCGAAAACCGCCGACATCCAGCTCACCCTCGCCTTCGGTGCCCACGGCCCGCGCGATATGGTGGTGTTGGCAGTGTTGCCGGAACACATCCAAGCCTCGGATTTAGAAGCTTAAGCCGCAAAACAACCACGACTCGATAAACGCTTTTTATGCCTGTCTGAAAAGCGGGAGCACATCAGATGAACACACAAACCGTCCATTTCCATCCCAAGCCGGAAACCTTCAAAGAAAACGCCGTCGGCGCGCTAGCCGATGCGCCGTTGCGCAAAAGCCTGCGCACCGCCATGGATATGCTGATGACCAAGCGCAAAGCGGTGTTATCGGACGAACACGAACTGCAGGCGTTGCGTACCTTGAGCGAACACATCCGCCAACGCTCACTCTCGCGCCTGCCCGAATTGCTGGTACAACTGGAAAGTAAGCTGATTGAGTTGGGCGTAAAAGTGCATTGGGCGGAAACCCCCGATGAAGCCTGCCAAATCATCCACGGCATCATTGCTGAAAAAAACGGCAAGCTGGTGGTAAAAGGCAAATCGATGGTGAGCGAAGAAGTTGAGCTAAACCATTATCTGGAAGGCAAAGGCATCCAAGCGGTAGAGAGCGATTTGGGCGAATACATCGTACAAATGGCCGGTGAAAAACCCACCCACATCGTGATGCCCGCCATCCACAAAACCAAACAGCAAGTGAGCGAGCTGTTTCATCAAAACATCGACACCCCGCTTACCGATGATGTCGACCAACTCACCAGCTTCGCCCGCCACGCCTTGCGCAATATTTACCGCAGCGCCGATGTCGGCTTAAGCGGCGTGAACTTCGCCGTGGCCGAAACCGGCACGTTGTGTTTGGTGGAAAACGAAGGCAACGGCCGTTTAACCACCACCGTACCGCCGGTGCACATCGCCATTACCGGCATTGAAAAAGTGGTGGCCAAATTATCCGATATTCCGCCGCTGTACAGCCTGCTGCCGCGCAGCGCCATCGGCCAGCCGATTACCACGTATTTCAACATGATTACCGGCCCGCGCCGCAGTGCGGAATTGGACGGCCCGCAAGAAATGCACTTGGTATTGCTAGATAACGGCAGAAGCCAAGCCTATGCCGACGAACAATTGCGCAAAACCCTGCAATGTATCCGCTGCGGCGCCTGCATGAACCATTGCCCGGTCTATACCCGCATCGGCGGCGCGGCTTACGGCACCACCTACCCCGGCCCGATCGGCGAAATCATTTCACCGCACCTGATGGGCCTGGAATCTACCAAAGATTTGCCGACCGCATCCTCTTTGTGCGGCGCCTGCGCCGAAGTCTGCCCGGTACGCATCCCGATTCCCGATTTGCTGATTCGTTTGCGCGAAGAAGCGCAACGTTCGCCCACTGAAAAGGTAAGCAACCCGCTGCGCGGCCAAGGCGCTTCGCATAATCTGGGCGAACAGCTCGCCTGGCGCACCTTTAACGGTATTTTCAGCGGTAAAAAAATCTACCGCACCTTCGGCTGGGCGGCCACCCGCTTCCGTTCGCTTACCCCCAACAAGCAGTTGGGCTGGACGCAGAACCACATTCCGCTGCAACCGGCTGCCAAAACGCTGCATGAACTGATTGCGGAAAGAAACAAAAACCGTTGATTAACTACCAAATTTTTCAGACAGGCATTCAGTTAAATGCCTGTCTGAAAAAAAAGAATACGCAACCAAAACCATGATGGTTGCGTATTTTAAGGTTTTGGCTGATGTATTAAGCTGGAAACCGAACCGCTCTACTGCCCCATCTCCATTGAGGCAGGACGCAGCAACAAACCTGACTCACTATTATTTCGGAGACTGAACAAATGGAGACTTGGATTCAAAACTATACGGCGGTAGGCGGCAGCCTCTACCTCACCGCTGCAGCGGCCTTGCTGCCGATTGTCTTCTTCTTTGCCGCACTGACGGTGCTGAAGTTGAAAGGTTATGTGGCAGGCTTTTTTACGCTGCTGATTTCCATCTTGGTGGCTATTTTTGCTTTCGGTATGCCTGCCGGCATGGCTCTATCATCTGCCGCTTATGGCTTTGCCTACGGTTTGTGGCCGATTGCTTGGATCATCGTTACCGCGGTATATCTGTATAAAATTACCGTGAAAACCGGCCAATTCGACATCATCCGTTCGTCTGTGATTTCGATTACCGAAGACCAACGTCTGCAAATGATTCTGGTGGGCTTCTCTTTCGGTGCCTTCCTTGAAGGTGCGGCAGGCTTCGGCGCACCGGTAGCGATTACCGCCGCGCTGTTGGTGGGCTTGGGCTTTAACCCGCTCTATGCCGCCGGTTTGTGCCTGATTGCCAATACCGCTCCGGTAGCCTTTGGTGCGATGGGTATCCCGATTATCGTTGCCGGCCAAGTATCCGGCCTCGATGCCTACCACATCGGCCAAGTGGCCGGTCGCCAGTTGCCGATTCTGTCGATTATCGTACCGTTCTGGTTGATCGCCATGATGGACGGCATGCGCGGTATCAAACAAACCTGGCCTGCCGTATTGGTTGCCGGCGTATCGTTTGCGGTTACCCAGTTCCTCACCGCCAACTTTATCGGCCCGGAACTGCCGGACGTTACCTCTGCTTTGGTGAGCCTGATCTGCTTGTCGCTGTTCCTGAAAAAATGGCAGCCTTCTGAAATTTTCACCTTCCAAGGCATGAAACAACCGGAAGCGCGCAAAGCCTCTGAATACAGCACCGGCCAAATCGTTAAAGCTTGGTCTCCCTTCGCCATTCTGACCGTGTTCGTCAGCCTGTGGACGATGAAACCGCTGAAAACCTTCCTCGACAGCTTCAGCCTGATTGAAATCCAATGGCCGGGCCTGCACAATTTGGTGATGAAAGCCGCTCCGGTGGTGGCCGAGCCTACTCCTTATGCTGCAGTTTATAAACTCAATCTGTTGAGCGCAGTGGGCACATCCATTTTGCTGGCCTCGATTGTGACCATCATCTTATTGAGAATGAAACCGGCCGATGCAGTGAAAACCTTCTTTGAAACTCTGCACGAATTGCGTTTCTCGATTCTGTCTATCGGTTTGGTATTGGGTTTTGCTTTCGTGGCCAACTACTCAGGTTTATCTTCTACTCTGGCTTTGGTATTGGCCGGTACCGGTGCAGCCTTCCCATTCTTCTCACCGTTCCTCGGCTGGCTAGGTGTGTTCTTAACCGGTTCCGATACTTCCGCCAATGCACTGTTCGGCTCACTGCAAGCCAGCACCGCGCATCAGGTAGGCATTTCGCCTGAACTGGCGGTAGCCGCCAACACCACCGGCGGTGTAACCGGTAAGATGATTTCTCCGCAATCCATCGCCATCGCCTGCGCGGCGGTAGGCTTGGCTGGCAAAGAATCCGACCTGTTCCGCTTTACCGTGAAACACAGCTTGATTTTCTGTACCTTCGTCGGCATCCTGACGACCTTACAAGCTTACGTTCTGCCATGGACACTGATTTTCTTCCATAAATAAGAAAGTCTTTGTCAAAACAGCCCGAGGGAAATCTCGGGCTGTTTTCTTTTTGCAAGTTTCATCATAAAGATCCAGCCAAATAACTTACCATCACCATATCGTCATACTCGGGCTTGACCCGAGTATCTTGATTTTCAAGGGAAA
>CALFOA010000131.1 GCA_937919795.1 uncultured Neisseria sp. | reverse complement strand
ATCAAAGGTATTCAGCTTGATTTTCGGATTGTTGGTAAACAGGCCGACCGCATCGGTTTTGGCGGTTTTCACCAATTCGGCCTGAATTTGCTCCTCGCTCATTTTTTTGCCGGCGATTTCGGCCATTTTCTGTTTCAGAACCTGCAAGGCTTTGGCATCCAGGTGTTCGGCGGCGACATTGATGTCCAAGGGGCCGTATTGCTCGTTGCCGTAGGCCAGTTTGGCAAACTGGAAGCGGCCTTCGCTGTCTATCCAGCCTTCTTTCTCATCCATTTTGGTTTGGAACGAAAGGTTATCGACCACGATTTTAGACGGTGCGATGGTGCCGGTGGGGTTGATAAACGCGCCGATTTGCAGGTCGGTAACCAAGTTCACCAATTGGTTGAGCTTGATGTCGTAGCCTATGCCTTCTTTCCATTCCATGGCGAAACGGCCGAGTTGGAAATGGCTGTTGCCCAGCGAAATATCGTGGGCACCGTCGCGGGTGTCGCTGGTGATGTTCAGTTTATCGAGGCTCACGCTGCCTTTATCGGCCAACTGGATGTGCACGCCCGGCGATTGCAGTTGATGGCGGTAGCCGCTCCAGCCGCTGTCGTAATCGGTTTGGCCGCTGAGGCCTTTCCAATCGAGCTTGATGCCGGAAAGTTCTTCATAATCGAAGGCGGGAATGGTGGTGTCGATTTTGCCCGAACGGCCGAGATAAATGGTGTTGCTCATGCTCACCGGCGCTTGGTCGCCGAAGAAGCGTTTCAACACTTTGGCGGTTTCCGGGTGGTATTGAAACTCGGTTTCCACATGGGCGCTCACCGGCGTTAAGCCGTTGGCAAACGGGCCGTGTTTGATGTGGTTGACGAGGGTAATCGGCTCGCTGAAAACGGTTTTCAGGTTGTCGGGCAGGTATTGCTGGGTATTGCTCAACAGGGTGGGCTTCAGGCGCACCACCAGTGTTTCGGTGGAACTGAACCAGCCGCGCTCGTATTGATGCGATTCAACCGTGAGGAAGCTCGAACGGGCGAGTATCGCTTGCTGCTCGGTGAGGGCTTTTTCGGCCTGCAAACCAAGGAAATAAGGGGCGACGGTTAAAAAGCCGGCTACGGCCACGGCGCCGCCGGCCAAGCCGGCGATAAGCTGTTTCTTCATAAAGCGGGTTCAGATTTCTGGATAAGACAAAGGTTAAAAGCATAGCATTTTTTGCTTGTTTTGTCGTTAAAACGTCAAGGAAAAACGCGAAAATGCCTGTCTGAAAAAGCTTTTCTCGCCGGGAAAAGCTTTTTCAGACAGGCATTTTGAGTGGTGCGGCGCGGCTTAATGCAATTCGCGGATATCACGCCAGCCGGTATTGGTTTGAATCAGGGTGGTGAATTTCTCACGTGGCTCTTGTAGGTCTTTCCAGCCTTCTGTTTTTAAAAGTTTCTTCGCCCATTTTTCCGGTACAAATTCGGCTTGGTAGGAAACTTTGGCAACCGTTACGCCGTTGGCCGGGGTAGGTTGAGTGAACCAATTGATTTTTTCCACTTTTTCGCGACCGATACAGAAAACCGGCCCGTCGGTGGTGGTTTGTACCTGTTGTGCACCTTTCTCGGTTAATAGATAAGAAACGGTGCGGATGGTGGCCTCTTCAGTTTTGGTGGTTTCTTTGCCATTTTGCTGATACATATCGGCATCCACCAGCGCTTCCATTTTGGCTAAAGCATCTTTATTGATTTTGTCGTTATTTTTGTCTTTATCAGCAATTTGAATCTGGGTTTCACCTATTGCTACTTTGCGTGCGGGCGAGCCGTCGGGGTTTTGGATTTCCAATATCAGCGGCAGGCAGACGCTTTGCTGTTCTGCTATTTTGCTGATGCTTTTCTTGAAGTTGGATTCGCTGGCTTCGTTGTTATCGCCACAGGCGGCAAGCATCAAGACGGGGGCAACAAGCAGAAGGGTTTTTTTCATAACAGACTCCAAAACGATAGAAGGGGATGCAACGGTTTGCGACCAAGATATCCAAACAATTTGATGTCGCCGGGATGTCGTTGCTTCAATTTTGATGCCCTATTTTATACCTGCAATAGCCGATTTTGCTATATTTTTTATCCGACGACTTGTTACAATAGGCCTGTCTGAATTCTAAAACAAGTAGGAGTGAGCAAAATATGGCGGTGATTTACGGCATTCCCAATTGCGATACGGTTAAAAAAGCACGCAGCTGGTTAACAGCGGCAGGGGTGGATTATCAGTTTGTCGATTTCAAAAAAACGCCGCCGGATGAGGCTTTAATCCGCCGTTGGTTGCAGGATATTCCACTGGAAACTCTGCTGAACCGCCGCGGTACCACTTGGCGGAAACTGAGTGAGCAAGAGCAGGCAGCTGCGGAAAACGAGGAGGGTGCGGTACGCTTGATGGTGGCTCATCCCAGTATGATCAAACGGCCGGTATTGGATAATGGCAAACAGTGTTATGCCGGATTTCAGCCTGAATTATATGAAACGGTTTTGGCCGGAAAATAAGTGATTGAGAATAAAAAAACGACACTGCATGATACGGTGTCGTTTTTTTATAGTAAACCGGTTGCGTTCCCAATCAGATAATTTCCAAATCAATGCCCTGATTGCGACCACGACGGCTGCGCAATTGAATATCAAGGCGCAAATCGTTGGCCGAGTCGGCGTTTTTGATGGCTTCCTGATAGGAAATATGGCCGTTTTCATACAGGTTATACAAAGCTTGGTCGAAGGTTTGCATGCCGATGTCGGTGGATTTCTTCATGATTTCTTTGATGCCGTGGATATCGCCGCGGTGAATCAAGTCGGAAATCAGTGGGGAATTTAATAGTACTTCGACGGCAGCCACTCGGCCTTTGCCGTGTTCTTTGGGAACCAGACGCTGAGAAACAAAGGCTTGCAGGTTGAGCGAGAGGTCGGTCAACAGCTGGTGACGGCGTTCTTCCGGGAAGAAGTTGATGATGCGGTCGAGTGCCTGGTTGGTACTGTTGGCGTGCAAAGTGGCCATACAGAGGTGGCCGGTTTCGGCAAACGCCATCGCATATTCCATAGTATCTCGGTCGCGAATCTCACCAATCAGAATCACATCCGGGGCTTGGCGCAAGGTGTTTTTCAGTGCGGCAAACCAGTTATCAGTATCTACACCGACTTCGCGCTGGGTGATGATGCTGTTTTTGTGCTGGTGTACGAATTCAATCGGGTCTTCGATGGTGATGATGTGGTCTTGGCTGTTTTCGTTGCGGTAGTCGATCATCGCAGCCAGTGAAGTGGATTTACCGGAGCCTGTGCCGCCGACAAAAATTACCAAGCCACGTTTGCGTAGGGCAACTTTTTCCAGAATGGGTGGTAAATCAAGCGCTTCAAATGAAGGAATTTCGCTGCTGATCATCCGCAATACCAAGGCGGTAGCACCGCGTTGTACCATGGCGTTGACACGGAATCGGGCGGAGCCGGGCAATTGAATAGCAAAATTGCATTCGTTAGTCGACATGAATTCCTCAATTTGCTTGGTATTCATGATGGAAACGGCAATTTCGGTACATTTTTCTGCACTCAGCGTTTCTTGTTCGATTTTTTGAATTTTACCGTCCAGTTTAACGGCGGCGGGGAAACCGGAAGTGAGAAAGAGGTCGGAAGCTTTGTGCTCGACCATAAAACGGAGCCAGCCGAACAGTTGTTCGCGAGCATCGGGAGAGTGTAATGAGTCGTCCATAATGTATAATTTTTTTAAATGATTTAACTATTGAGTTAGATTATATAATTATAGCATAATTATACAGTGTTGCTGCTTTTATCAGGCGGATGGTTATAAGGGTAACAGAGTCTGTATTTTATTGATTAAAATAGCTGCTTAGCTGAATGGTTTATTGGGTAGGCGGTTGAAATTTTGGGTAAAACGTTAACTAAAGAACGGGCACATTTGTAATTATGAAAGCGAAAACAATCGTTATTATTGGGGCAATGGAGCAGGAAATCAGCCTGTTGAAAAATCTGATGCACCATCCGAAAGAAGAGAAATTCGGTAAATTTTCCTTTTTTCGCGGCAAATTGTTTAATAAAGATGTAATTTTGACACAAAGCGGCATTGGTAAAGTGAATGCGGCGATTGCTACCACGTTGGCGGTGCAGCAATACCGGCCGGATTGTGTGATCAATACAGGCAGCGCCGGCGGCATTGGACAAGGTTTACGGGTGGGTGATGTGGTAATTGGTACGCTGATTGCTCATCATGATGTGGATGCCACGGCGTTTGGCTATGCTTACGGCCAAGTACCGGCGATGCGGCCAGCGTTTGAATGTAATGAAGAATTGGTTGGCGTGGCGCGCACGGCGGCACGTGAATTTACCGATGCGAAGATTTTGAAGGGCTTGATTGTGAGCGGCGATCAGTTTGTTCACACTGCTGAGCAGGCGGCGAAAATCCGCGAACGCTTTTTTGGCGCACAGGCAGTAGAAATGGAAGCGGCAGCGATTGCGCAGACTTGTGAGCAGTTTGAGGTGCCTTTTGTGATTATCCGGGCGATTTCGGATTTGGCCGATGAGAAGGCTTCAATCAGCTTTGAGGAGTTTTTGGAAAAAGCTTCGGTGAATTCGGCGAGGATGGTGAACAGTATTATCGGCTCGCTGTAAGTTGTTGGGTTTTAAAACAAACTGCCTGTCTGAAAGATTTTTTTCAGACAGGCATTTTGTTTGTATGGCTTTATTGAGGCTTGCGCGGAAAGTGAAAATAGCTGAGCAAGTCTTGCCACATTTTCGGCTCCAGCTTCACTAAATAATAAAGTATCGCCAGATTGCTGACGGCGGCGGCCAGATACAGCAGGCTGATGCTGTTGAATAAAAACAACACTAAGGCGCTAAACAGGGCGGCGGCCACCATAAACAGGCCGTTGATAATATTGTTGGCGGCAATGGCGTGGGCGCGGAATTCTTCGCTGCTGGCGATTTGTAGCCAAGTGTAGAGCGGTACCGAGAAGAAACCGCCGAAGAAGCCGATTAAGGTCATGCAAGCCATTACCGGCCAGGCATAGCCATGCGAGAGGAAGGTGGTGATGCCGCTCAATTGGGTGAATTGGTTGGCATAAGTGAGCCATACCAGCAGTGTGCCGAATAAGGTTAAGCCCAAGGTGCCGATGATTACCAGCCCCAGCCGCAGATTTTCATGGCTGAGTTTGGCACACAATACCGAACCGGTGGCGATGCCGATGGAGAACAGTGCAAGCATTAGGTTGAACACATTGTCGTTGCCGCCCAAATGCAGTTGGGTGAAGGTGGGCAGCTGGGTGGTGTAAATCGCGCCGATGAGCCAGAACCAGGAAATGCCGATGATGGCGGTATAGAGTTCGCGCTGGACAAAGGTTTCTTTCAGCAGGTTTTTGGTGCTGCGGGCGATGTTGGGGTCGATGCGGGTGTTCGGGTTTTTCGGCGGTACTTTGGGCATCAGTATGCTGCTCACCAGGCCGATAACGGCAATCAGCAAAATCGAGCTGCCGACCACATAAGGGCTGCTACCGGCCATCATGGTGCCGAGGATTTGGCCGAATAAAATCGCCAGAAAAGTGCCGGATTCAATCAGGCTGTTGCCCATAATCAGCTCTTTGCGGTTGAGGTAATCGGGCAGGATGGCGTATTTCAAGGGGCCGAATAGGGTGGATTGGGCGCCCATCAAGAACAGGCAAACAAATAATAGCGGTGCCGACTGAATATAAAAACCATAAGCGGCACCCAGCATAATCAGCACTTCCAGCGCTTTGATCACCCGCGCCAATTTGGCTTTATCGTATTTGGTGCTCAATTCGCCGGAAATGGCGGAAAACAGGAAATAGGGCAGGATAAACAACAGCGCGCCGAGGTTGAGAATCTGGTTGGCCGGCAGCCATTCGTTTTGCCCCAAACCGTAAAAGCTGATGGCAACAAACAGGGCGGTTTTGAATAGATTGTCGTTGAACGCGCCGAGAAATTGGGTACCGAACAGCGGTGCAAAGCGGCGGCTGGTAGCGAAATTGAGGTTGTCGTTAATCATAAAAGTATAGGGTGTGGCGGATTAAGATTTAGGCTGGTCGGAATTGTTTGCTTCCGCATCGTTTGGCTCTTCGGCGTGATAATCGTCGTCATCCATCAGGATGCGGTGTGCCGGGCCTTCTAAGTCGTCAAACTGGCCGTTTCTGCCCGACCACCAGAAAAAGTAGCCGATTAGAAAGGCGAGAATGATGCTGATGGGAATCAGGATGTATACGCTTTCCATGGTTAAATCATTCCGCTGATGTCGTTAATCAGCAGCGTTTGGCCGCTGATGGTCAAAAATTCCTGCCGCAACCTGCCGATGTTTTCTTGTTCGCTAAACAGGTTGATGCCGTCTTTTGCCAGCGCCCAATAAAGCGCCTGTTCGCTGTCTTGATATTCCGCAAGGGCGCGCACGGCGGCGGTGTCTTGCGGCAGGGCTTCGCTTTGCAGTTTTATCGCGAAACGGCCGCTTTGCGGCGGTTGCTCGTTTTCATCGTCTGCCAGCATAATCAGAAAGCCCAGATGTTCACCGGCTTGGGTGTGGATGCTGAAATAGTGCATGGTGTGAAAGTTTGGGATAACAGTAGTGTAATGATACGGGATAAAACCATGCCTGTCTGAAAAAAACTAAACGGTTCTTTCAGACAGGCATGGTTTGTTTTTTACCAGCTTATGCAGTTTGGAAAATTAAGACGACAAACCTGCCAAGCGGCTGGTATCCATCGCAATCATCAATTCTTCGTTGGTCGGTACCACCAATACGGCAGGTTTTTTACCGGCCGGGCTGATGATGCCTTCGGCACCGAAGCGGGTGGCTTCGTTGGCTTTCTCGTCGATTTCCAAGCCGAGGAAGTTCAGGTAAGCAACGGTTTTGCTGCGCACCGCCATTGAGTTTTCGCCGATGCCGCCGGTGAATACGAGCGCATCGATGCCGCCGGTGGCAACCGCCATAGAAGCGATGTATTTGGCCAAGCGGTAAGTCATCACTTCCATCGCCAGTTTGGCACCTTCGTGGCCTTCGGCAGCGCCTTCTTCGATGGCGCGGCAGTCGTTAGACAATTCGGAAATGCCCAACAGGCCGGATTTTTTGTTCAGCATATCGGTAACCGCTTCTGCGCTCATGCCGGCGTTGGCGGCCAAGAACGAGTACACGCTCGGATCAACGTCGCCGCTGCGGGTGCCCATCACCAAACCTTCCAACGGGGTCACGCCCATGCTGGTGTCCATCGATTCGCCGTTTTTCACCGCGCAAATAGAAGCGCCGTTACCCAAGTGGGCAATCACCAGGCGGCAATGGTTGACATCGGTGCCCAGCAGTTTGGCGGCAGTCGGCGCTACATAGCGGTAGCTGGTGCCGTGGAAGCCGTAGCGGCGGAAACCGTGTTGGCGGTAGAGTTCGCGCGGCACGGCATAAGTGTAGGCGTGCTCGGGCATGGTTTGGTGGAAGGCGGTGTCGAATACGCCGATATTGGGCAGATTCGGGAAAATGGTTTGCGCGGCGCGGATGCCGGTGAGGTTGGCCGGGTTGTGCAGCGGTGCCAACGGAATGCAAGCTTCCAAGGTGGCGATCACGTCGTCGGTGATCACTACCGAGCCGCTGTATTTTTCACCGCCGTGTACCACGCGGTGGCCGATGGCTTTCACGTGCTCTTGCAGACCGAGTGATTTCATTTCGTCTAACAACGCGCCTACTGCGCCGGTGTGGTCGTGGCGGTCGGCCAAGGTAACGGTGTGTTTTTCACCGTCTTTTTTGAAGGTGATGTAGGCATCTTGAGTGGTCAGTTTTTCTGCCAGGCAGCTCAATACTATCTCGCCGCTTTCGTTATCGATCAGCGCACCTTTGAGAGAGGAGCTGCCGCAGTTTAAAACCAAAATCAGATTGTGTGCCATGTGAATTCCTTGTTGAAGTATTCAATAATCAATAGGTTTTCAGACAGGCATTGCCTGTCTGAAAACAGAAAACCCCAGCAGTATAATGTTTTTTCACTGTTGTTTAAAAGGGCTTTGTTGATTCACTGAGTTTATATTTAGAAAGTATCGCCGGGAATGCGAACAAAACCTTCCATAATCACACGGGCGCTGCGACCCATTGAAGCTTTGGTGGCGGTCCATTTGCCGTTTTGCTGTTCCGCCGCCGCGCCCACGCGCAACGTGCCGGAAGGATGGCCGAACACCACTTGATTGCGTTCGCCGTCGCCGGCAGCCAGATTCACCAAAGTGCCCGGAATAGCGGCAGCGGTGGCAATGGCTACCGAAGCGGTGCCCATCATGGCATGGTGCAGTTTGCCCATGCTCATAGCACGTACCAACACATCGATGTCGGTGGCTTTAACCGCTTTGCCGCTGGAAGATACATAGTCTTTCGGCGCGGCTACCCAAGCGATTTTCGGGGTATGCTGGCGGGTGGCGGCTTCGGATAAGTCTTTAATCAAACCCATTTTCAAAGCGCCGTGGGCACGGATGGCTTCCAATTTTTCCAGCGCGGCGGCATCGTTGTTGATATCGTCTTGCAACTCGGTACCGGTGTAGCCGATGTCGGCGGCGTTCACAAAAATGGTGGGAATGCCGGAATTGATCATGGTGGCTTTTAATACGCCGATGCCGGGCACTTCCAAGTCGTCCACCAGATTGCCGGTGGGGAACATATCGCCTTCGCCGTCGGCCGGGTCGAGAAATTCGATTTGTACTTCGGCCGCGGGGAAGGTGACGCCGTCGAGCTCGAAATCGCCGGTTTCCTGCACTTCGCCGTTGGTGATCGGAATGTGGGCGATGATGGTTTTGCTGATGTTTTTCTGCCAGATGCGCACGGTGCAGATACCGTTTTGCGGTATTTTGGCGGGATCAACCAAGCCGTTGGAAATGGCAAACGCGCCGACAGCGGCGGTGAGGTTGCCGCAGTTGCCGCTCCAGTCTACAAAAGGTTTGTCGATGGAAACCTGGCCGAACAAATAATCGACATCGTGATCAGGGCTGCTGCTTTTATCGAGAATCACCGCTTTACTGGTGGATGAGCTGGCATTGCCCAGGCCGTCGATTTGTTTGCCGTAAGGGTCGGGGCTGCCGATGACGCGCAACAGGATTTTATCGCGCGCTTCACCCGGCTGTTGGGCGGCGGCGGGCAGGTCGCTGAGTTTGAAAAATACGCCTTTGGAGGTGCCGCCACGATAGTAAACGGCGGGGATTTTGATTTGCGCGGGGAAGTTAGCCATGGTATTTCCTTTGTAGAACAGTTTGTTGTGTTGTGAAAGGATGCGGATTTTCATTAAACCATCTTTTGCAGTGCATAAGAAGAAACAGGATTGTTGAATGGCAGAAGAGCCGTGCTACGTTTGTTTAGATGGTAATGAAATATGCTTATTGTAGCGCATTGTAGTCGGATGTGAAGATTTTTTTCTCCACATCCGGCCTGCTGCTGAAAAGCTTTATAAATCCAAGGCTTCGGCGTGGAATTCAATGTGGCTTTCGATAAAACTGGCAATGAAATAATAGCTGTGATCGTAGCCTTCGCACAGTTGGTAGCGCACGTTGTAGCCGTGGCCGCGGGCGGCGTTGACAAAGGTATCGGGCTGCAATTCTTTCGGATAAAACTCGTCGCCGCTGCCTTGATCAATCAGAATCGGCAGTTTGCGGCTGCCGGCAAGGCCTGTCTGAATGATTTCGGTGCTGTCATATTGTGCCCAAGCGGCGGGGTTGTTGCCGAGATAGGCGGTGAGTGCGTTTTGCCCCCATGGAGTGTGGCTGGGGTTCACAATCGGGGCGAAGGCGGAAACGGCGGCGTAGCGTTCGGGATTTTTCAGCGCGATTTGCAAAGCGCCGTGGCCGCCCATGCTGTGCCCCATGATGCTGCGTTTATCGGTTACCGGAAAGTGCGCTTCAATCAGCGCAGGCAGTTCGTTTACCACATAGTCATACATCTGATAATGAGCCGCCCACGGCTCTTCGGTGGCGTTTACATAAAAACCGGCGCCTTGCCCCAAATCGTAACGCGGCGCATCGGCCACTGCTTCGCCACGCGGGCTGGTGTCGGGCATCACCAAGGCCACGCCCCAGTGAGCGGCATAGCGCTGGGCACCGGCTTTGGTGGAAAAATTTTCATCGGTGCAGGTGAGGCCTGAGAGCCAGTAAATCACCGGCACCCGATAACCTTGCAGCGCTTGCGGCGGCAGGTACACGGCAAACGTCATCTCGCATTGGCAGCTTTCGGAGAAATGGCGGTGGCGCTCGTGGTGGCCGTTGAACATTTTGTTGCGCGAAATCAGGGTGGGGGTTTGGCTCATGATGTTCTCTCTCAATTAAATAGTATTAAAAGACGGTTTTATCATAGCACAATGCCTGTCTGAAAAATGTTTCAGACAGGCATTGCTGTTTATTCGGGGGAATACACCGTTAACGGTATTAAGCGGATACTTTAATACCGGCAGTAATGGTGTTTTGAGTTTGTGCGCCGGCAGCAGTGAGGTAGGAAGCAGCCAAATCACTGCAACAGCCACAACAAGTCGCCACGCCCAATTGTGCCTGTAAATCGCTCAGGCTGCTGGCGCCGGCGGCGACGGTTTCTTGGATTTGGCGGTCGGTAATCGCATTGCAAATACAGACAAACATAATGGTGATCTCCGGTTGTGATGTTGCTTTATCTTTAAATATCAACTGGGTCAAAGCAGGTTTTCAGACAGGCATACCGGCTTTATTTCGATTTATCGATAATATAAATGCAAACCATTATTATTTCAAGCGCTAAATCATGTTTTTTACATTGGTGGAAACGGGTGGGAAGAAAAGGGATGGTTTGGGGAGGATAGAATAGGGCTAAACAGATATTTACGCTGAAAAAAATCATATGGGCAATAGCTGTATGGAAAACACTTTATCAGCGTTTAGTAAAAAGAATCAACCGCCGTATACTATTGAACAGCATACGGCGGTCGATGATGTAAGCAGCTTAGTCTACCAGCTTAACATCACCCTGCATCAGGCCAAAGTGGCCGGGGAAGGTGCAGAAAAATTTATATTGGCTGTTTGCATCCAGTTTGCTGGTATCCAGCACAATGCTGTCCTCTTCGCCGCCGCCCAGCATTTTGGTATGTGCCACAATACGGCTGTCGGAAACTTTCAGGAAATCTTTGCTTGCCCCTTCGCCGGTGCCTTCCGAGGCAACGCTGGAAGCATCGTCGGCTTTGCTGATCACTAAGTTATGCCCCATTGAAGTTTTTGGCATTTGGCCGGTATGTTTGAGCACGATTTTAAATGAGGTGCAGGATTTTTTAATATCGATTTGGCTGACGTTGTATTTCATTTGGTCGTTGCTTTCGACTACCGTGCTGCATTCGGCAGCCACTTCAGCAGGCTGCGCAGCAGAAGCCGCAGAGTTGGTGGCAGAAGAAGCGGTAGCAGACGCTGTTTCGGCAGGCGCACTGGCGGTAGCCGCAGCAGAAGCTTGGGAGGCAGGAGCCGCCGGTTGGGCGGTTTCTTGTTGCGAGCAGGCAGCCAGTGAGAGAGCGGCAGCGGAAATTAAGGCAAGATAAGCTTTCATTTAAAGTTTTCCTTTTGTTGAGGATAGGGAAATTTTACAAAGTATAAGAATACCTGATAATGAATGTTTAAGAAACCGTAAATGCCTGTCTGAAAGAGGATGGTTTGACCGCTATCAATGTTAATAATTGTCTTATTTACGGTGTTTTTGCACTAAGCGCGTGAGCGCGGCGGCCAGCTCGGGGTGGTGAGCCAGATTGTCGGCGGTGTGGCTCAGCTCATTTAGCGCGGTTTCGCTGAGGGTGTGCGGATTGTTTTTCTCCGGTGCGCTGCTTTGTGGAACAAGCTTGATGCGGATGTCCTGAATTTCCGGCAACAGTGCCTGAAAGCGCGGCAACAAACCAGCCGCTAGCATACGGATGCGGGAGGCGGCCATATTGTTGTGCGCCAGCACCACTAGGCAGCCGTTTTCAATGTGTGCCACGCGGATATACGGGCGCAGATTGGGGGGCAGCGCCAGTTTGATGTCGTTCTCTATCCGCTGCCAGTGCTGGGATTGCGCCCAGAGTTTGGCGAGTAAACGGTCGCGTTTGGCCAGTTGGTCGGGGTTCATAAAAGAATGGCTCGGGTGTTAAAAATCTTGAAATTAATTAAATCATCATCATATCGACACGCGGTATCCCTTTAAAGACAAGCTGTGTGATAAAATGCACGGTTATTGCCTACCATTTTATCAGGCACAGGAATTTTATCTATTATGCTCACCAATTTAGCTAAAAAAATGTTCGGCAGCCGCAATGATCGTCTGCTGAAACAATACCGTAAAAATGTTACCCGCATCAACGCGCTTGAGTCGCAAATGGAAGCCTTGGACGATGCGGCTTTACAGGCGAAAACCGCCGAATTGAAGCAACGCGTAGCCGACGGCAGCTCGCTGGACGATATCTTAGTAGAAGCGTTTGCCGTTTGCCGCGAAGCTTCGCGCCGCGTGCTGGGTATGCGCCATTTCGATGTGCAGTTGATCGGCGGTATGGTATTGCATTACGGCAAAATCGCCGAGATGCGCACCGGTGAAGGTAAAACCTTGGTGGGTACACTACCGGTTTACCTGAATGCCTTGTCCGGCAAAGGCGTGCACGTGATTACCGTGAACGATTATCTGGCCGCCCGTGATGCCGCCACTATGCAGCCGTTGTACAACTTCCTCGGCCTTTCGGTGGGCGTGATTGTCAGCAATATGGAACAGTTCGACCGCCAAAACGCTTATGGCGCCGACATCACCTACGGTACCAACAATGAATTCGGCTTCGACTACCTGCGCGACAATATGGTGGCCGATCAATACGATAAAGTACAGCGCGAGCTGAATTTTGCTGTGGTCGACGAAGTGGATTCTATTTTGATCGACGAAGCGCGTACCCCGCTGATTATTTCCGGCCAGGCCGATGATAATGTGCAGGTTTATCAAGTGATGAATCAAGTGCCGGCGCAATTAATTCGCCAGGAAACAGAAGACGGCGAAGGCGATTACTGGGTAGACGAAAAAATGATGCAGGTGCTGATGAGCGAACAAGGGCACGAGCATGCAGAAGAAATCCTCACCCAAATGGGCTTGCTGCAAGAAAACGATTCGCTTTATTCAGCCGCCAATATTTCCTTGATGCACCACTTGATGGCCGCTTTGCGCGCACACAGCCTATTCCACAAAGACCAGCACTATGTGATTAAAGAAGGCGAAATTGTGATTGTCGACGAGCACACCGGCCGTTTGATGGACGGCCGCCGCTGGTCTGATGGCTTGCACCAAGCGGTGGAAGCCAAAGAAGGGGTGGAAATCAAGCGCGAAAACCAAACGCTGGCTTCGATTACCTTCCAAAACTATTTCCGTTTGTACGAAAAGCTGGCCGGCATGACCGGTACCGCCGATACCGAGGCTTTTGAGTTCCAAAGCATTTATGGCTTGGAAACGGTGATTATTCCGACCAACCGCCCGATTCAGCGTAAAGACTACAACGACCAAATTTTCCGCACTTCCGAAGAGAAGTACGAAGCGGTGATTAAAGACATTCAGGATTGTTACGAGCGCGGTCAGCCGGTGTTGGTGGGTACCACCACCATTGAAAACTCCGAGTTGGTGTCGCATTTGCTCAATCAGGCAGGCCTGTCGCACAACGTATTGAACGCCAAAGAACACCAACGCGAAGCGCTGATTGTAGCGCAGGCGGGTAAACCTGGTATGATTACCGTGGCCACCAATATGGCCGGTCGCGGTACCGATATTGTGTTGGGCGGCAATGTGAAACATCAGAGCGATGCCATCTTGGCCGATGAGTTGCTCAGCCAGGAAGAAAAACAGGCGCGTATCAAAGCTTTGGAAGACGGCTGGGAAGCCGACCATCAACGCGTATTGGAAGCCGGCGGTCTGCATATTATCGGTACCGAGCGCCATGAAAGCCGCCGTATCGACAACCAGTTGCGCGGCCGTTCCGGCCGCCAGGGCGACCCGGGTTCCAGCCGTTTCTATCTTTCTTTTGAAGACCCGCTGTTGCGCCTGTTTGCTTTGGATCGCGCTGCCGCCATCCTGAACCGTCTTGCCCCCGAGCGCGGCGTAGCGATCGAACATGGCTTGCTGACCCGCCAAATCGAAGGCGCGCAGCGCAAAGTGGAAGGCCGCAATTTCGATATGCGTAAACAGGTATTGGAATATGATGATGTCGCCAACGAACAACGTAAGGTGATTTACAAACACCGCGATGAGGTATTGGGCAGCAAAGAAATCAGCGAATTGGCCAAAGGAATCCGCGCCGATGTGGTGGAGGATTTGGTGGCACAATATATGCCGCCCAACAGCATGGAAGAAGAATGGGATATCGTCGGCCTGCAAGCTGCGCTGGCGGGTGAGTTCCGCGTTCATGCCGATGTTCAGGCTTGGTTGAAAGCCGATAACACGCTGGAAAACCAAGATGTTACCGAACGTTTGCAACAGCAGATTGAAGCCGAATATGCCGAGAAAGTCGAGCAGGTGGGCGAACAGGTGATGCAGGGCTTCGAGCGCAGCGTGATGTTGCAGGTTATCGACAACCAATGGCGCGAGCACTTGGCGGCGATGGATTATCTGCGCCAAGGCATTCATTTGCGCGGTTATGCCCAGAAAAATCCGAAGCAGGAATACAAGCGCGAAGCGTTTAATATGTTCCAAAATTTATGGGGCAATATTAAGCAAAACGTTGCATCACTGCTGATCGCGGTGCAGGTTGAACAGCCGCAGGATGTAGCGGCGCCGGTGTTCGATGAGTTGGATGCACACGCCTTTCATTCTGAAGCGCCGGATATGGAGCACCTGCTGAGCGGCTCACAAAGCGATTTGGTAGCAGATGCATTCAATCCGAACGACGATGATGAAACTGACTACAGCCCGGAAGCATTGGCCGAACGCGGCGTAGTGGTACACCG
>CALFOA010000130.1 GCA_937919795.1 uncultured Neisseria sp. | reverse complement strand
ATCTGCAAAGGGGTAACGGTGATAAAACCCGCTTCGCACTCGGCAAAATCGGTACCCTCTTCCCGGTCGGACACATCACCGGCGGGGCCGATCCAATACACCGCTTCGCCGCGTGGGTTGCGTGCCGGAACAATGCTTTGCACATGATGGCGGCGACCCAAACGGGTGATTTTACACCCCTGAATATCGTCGGGCGCTACTGCCGGAATATTTACATTCCATAAAATCGGCTGCTTGGGCGGCTCTTGCAATAAGTGCGACAACACCTGCCAAGCCGCGCGCTCGGCGGTTTCCCAATAGCGGCCACTGTAATCGTTTAAAGAAAACGCCACCGCCGGAATGCCCAACAGATAAGCTTCGGTGGCGGCGGCTACGGTACCGGAATACAGCGTATCGTCGCCCATATTGGCGCCGTGGTTGATGCCGGACAGCACCAAATCGGGTTTAAAATCAGGCAAGGCGTGCAGGCCTAAATGGATGCAGTCGGTCGGTGTGCCGCTCACATAATAAAAGCCGTTTTCCGCTTCACGGATGCGCAAAGGCCGATCGAGCGTCAGCGAATTGCTTACGCCGCTGCGGTCGCGCTCAGGCGCTACCACCCGCACGTTGGCAAATTCAGCGGCTACCCGCGCCAGAATCGAAATCCCCTGCGCCAGATAGCCGTCGTCGTTACAAATCAGAATATTCATATTGCCTTGCTTTGGCTGCTAATGAAAACAGCCGTTATTGTACGTTTTGGCTGCGGGGCTGTCTATTTTTCAGACAGGCATAACAAAACCCCGCCTTAATCAAGACGGGGTTGCTCCGATTAAAATCTTATTGACCGGCTTTCAACTGCTGCCACAAACGGGTTTGCAGCTTGATGGCTTCTGGTGGTTTAGGCAACACCACGAAGCTGTTGGCCTTCACTTCGTCGCTCGGGAAAATCGACAAATCTTGCGAATAAGTTTTATCCATCAAATCGCGTGCCGGTTTGCTAGCCGGAGCGTAAGTCACGAAGTCACCGTTTTTCGCCGCCACTTTAGCATCCAGTGTGTAGTTGATGTATTTATGTGCATTGGCTACGTTCGCCGCATCTTTCGGAATCATAAACGAATCAATCCAGATGCCTACGCCTGTTTTCGGCGTCAACACTTCCAGATTCACCCCATTTTTGGCTTCTGTGGCACGTTTCTTGGCAATATTCAAATCGCCGCCGTAGCCGATGGCAATACACAAATCACCACGTGCCATGTCATCAATATAGCCGGAAGAACTAAAGCGTTTCACATCGCCGCGCACTTTTTTCAGCGTATCGTTAGCCGCCTGCAAATCTTCCGCCTTATCGCTGTTCGGGTCTTTACCCATGTATTTCAACACCAGCGGATATTGCTCGGTGGGGCTGTCGAAGAAGCTGATGCCGCAAGATTTCAGCTTGCTGGTATATTCGGGGTTGAACACCAAATCCCAAGCATTATCCGGCAATTTGTCGGTACCCAGCGCTTTGAGTACTTGTTCTTTATTGATACCGATGGTGTTGATGCCCCAGAAATACGGCACCGCATATTTGTTGCCCGGATCCACCTGATCCATCAGTTTCAACAATTCGGGATCAATGTCTTTATAGTTCGGAATCAAGTTTTTATCCACCGGCTGATACGCACCGGCTTTGATCTGGCGGGCAACATTGGCAATCGAAGGCCCCACCAAATCGTAACCCGATTTACCGGTTAACACTTTGGCTTCCAGCGTTTCATTGCTGTCGTAGTTGTCGTAGCGCACATCGATTTTATTTTCCTGCTTAAACGCATCCAGCGTAGCCGGATCCACATAATCCGACCAAATATAAACATTCAGTTTATCGGTAGCCGGCAGCGCAGAAGCCTGTGCACCAGAAGCAGGCGCGTTGGCTGCATTTTTATTCTCGGCAGACTGATTATTCGAGCCGCCGCAAGCAGCCAAAAACAAGGTGGTTAAAGCAGAAACCAACAGCGTTTTTTTCATCCGTAATATCCTTACAAAAAATCAACAAAAAACCAAACATGAGGATTAAGCGTACCGCCGCTTGCCGAGATAACCGATTCCGCAGAAAAATGCCTGAAGCACCCGATACGCTGCTCATTAAACGGCAAAAATCCTGACGATGCAAGCATTTGTTTCACACAATTCCTACATTTATTAACACGACCGATTGAGAAAAGCGCCCGCAACACCGCCGAATCTTTTCAGACAGGCATATATATGGGAAAATCGCCCCCATTCGAATCATTATCTCAAGGGCGGAAAAATGCTGGATAGAGAAGGATATCGCCCCAATGTCGGCATCATCCTCACCAACGATAAAAATCAGGTTTTCTGGGGCAAACGGGTGCGCGAACACTCCTGGCAGTTTCCGCAAGGCGGCATCAAACCCGGCGAAAGCCCCGAAACCGCCATGTACCGCGAATTGCTGGAAGAAGTCGGCCTGCTGCCGCACCACGTAAAAATCCTCGGCCGCACGCGCGACTGGCTGCGCTACGACGTACCCGCCCATTGGGTGCGCCGCGAATGGCGCGGCTCTTACCGCGGCCAGAAACAAATCTGGTATCTGCTGCGCTTAACCGGCCGCGAAAGCGACGTACACCTGCGCGCCACCAGCCACCCCGAATTCGACGGCTGGCGCTGGCACCAATACTGGGCGCCGATAGACGAAGTAATCGACTTCAAACGCGGCGTATACGAAGGCGCCCTAAGCGAACTCTCCCGCTTCCTGCGCGGCTTGGAAACGCTGGAA
>CALFOA010000129.1 GCA_937919795.1 uncultured Neisseria sp. | reverse complement strand
GATTCTGTTGCCGCTTTAGCGGCTTACAAAATCGTTCTCTTTGAGCTAAAGTGAGTAACGCCGTATCAGTTTTTTAGTACTTTTGCTATAGTCTTCAAACACCCATAAAAAAATCGTTATATGAAACAAATGCCTGTCTGAAAAAAATATTTCAGACAGGCATTTGTTTGAACATGCTTCATTTAATCCTATTCCACCCGCCCCAGTACCATCGCATCACCATAACTGAAAAAACGGTATTGTTGAGCCACAGCATGGGTATACACTTCTCGAATATGCTGCGTACCGGAAAATGCACTCACCAACATCAAAAGCGTAGATTTCGGTAAATGGAAGTTAGTCACCAACCTATCGACCACCCGAAAACGGTAACCCGGCGTGATAAAAATATCCGTATCACCTTCCCCTGCCCGCAAACTTCCACTGGATGCAGCCGATTCCAGCGCGCGCATCGAAGTGGTACCAATAGCCCATACCCGCTTACCAGCCGCTTTCGCCTGCTCAATCGCCGCCACCGTGGACTCTGGCACTTCAAACCATTCACTGTGCATTTTGTGTTCGGCAATATTGTCTACCCGAACCGGCTGAAAAGTACCCGCGCCAACGTGTAAGGTCACTTCCGCCATCACCACACCTTTGGCGCGTAAATCATCCAGTAAATTATCGGTAAAATGTAAGCCGGCGGTCGGCGCCGCAACCGCACCCTGATGCTTGGCATAAACGGTTTGATAACGACCATCGTCATCTTCGCCTGCCGCACGCTCAATATAAGGCGGCAACGGCAAATGGCCGTTTTGCTCCAACAACTCATACACTGTCTGCTCACCCTCAAAACGCAGCACAAACAACTCGCCCTGTCGCTCCAACATTTCTGCTTCAATACCGCCGTCGAATATCAAACGGCTGCCCGCTTTGGGTGATTTGGAAGAACGGATATGCGCCAGCGCGGTATGCGCATCCAATACACGCTCAATCAGCGCCTCGATTTTGCCGCCACTGGCCTTCTGGCCGAACAATCTGGCCTTCATCACCTTGGTGTTGTTGAACACCATCACATCACCCGGCTGCAGCCATTGCGGTAAATCAGCAAACTGCACATCACGCAAAGGCTCGCTGGGTAAAGCCGCCAGCAAACGGCTGCTACCGCGCACCGCCGGCGGGTGTTGGGCAATCAATTCATCGGGCAATTCAAAATCAAAGTCAGAAATATGCATGGTAAACGACAAAATACTCAATCAAAACGTGCATTATACCGTGAAACCTTTTTTAACTTGATGCCTGTCTGAAAAAGCCTTGTCGGTTCCATTCTGCCTACGATTTACCAATTCATAATTACCAACCGCAAGTTATTAGAGACATTACTCTTTTTCCCATGAATATCTCCCTTCCTCCTCACTAAACCACCTAGTCTACTACTTATCTCTCAAATCCGCTTTTGGCCATTTCATGAATTTACGTGCTGATAACCGGCTTTTTTTGATATTTTACTGGACATTTAGCAACAACTTGGCGAAAATAATCCAACTATTCATCACGAGGCCGCCACTTGGTTGAACCAACACCTAGGCGGCCTGTACCCATCACAACCGGCCACTCCCTGCCGGAATTAACATCGCTGCCGTATTCACGGCAACATCTATCGCTTACTAAAGGAAGAAGCATGGACTTACGTAAATTGAAAAAGCTGATCGACTTGGTTGAAGAATCCGGCATTGCCGAAATCGAAGTCACCGAAGGCGAAGAAAAAGTACGCATCACCCGTTCCACCGCAGTACAACAACCTGCTTACTACGCCCATCCCGCTCCCGTTGCTCCGGCAGCCGCCCCTGCTCCCGCCCCCGCCGCAATTGCAGCCGCTCCTGCCGCTCCCACTGCTGCTGAAGCAGATTTGAGCAAAGCTCAACGCTCTCCGATGGTTGGTACTTTCTACCGCGCCCCCAGCCCTTCTTCTCCCGCTTTTGCCGAAGTCGGCCAATCCGTAAAAGAAGGCGATACCCTCTGCATCATCGAAGCCATGAAACTGATGAACGAAATCGAAGCCGAGCGTTCCGGCGTAATCAAAGCCATTCTGGTTGAAAACGGCCATCCTGTTGAATACGGCGAGCCGCTGTTTATCATCGAATAATTCCTGTTCAGACAGGCATTCCCTGCAATGCCTGTCTGAAATCTTCCAGCATACAGCCCGAGCACTCGGGCGTTTATTCCGAAAGAATCGCCATGCTGAAAAAAGTATTGATTGCCAACCGCGGCGAGATTGCACTGCGTGTATTGCGTGCCTGCCGTGAAATGGGCATTGCCACCGTTGCCGTCCATTCCGAAGCCGATAAAGACAGCCTGCACGTCAAACTGGCCGATGAATCCGTCTGCATCGGCCCGGCACCGTCTCCACAAAGTTATTTGAATATTCCCGCGCTGATTGCAGCCGCCGAGGTTACCGGTGCCGACGCCATTCACCCCGGCTACGGTTTCTTGGCTGAAAACGACCGTTTTGCCGATCAAGTTGAAGAATCCGGTTTCGTCTTCATCGGCCCACGCGCCGAAACCATCCGCCTGATGGGTGACAAAGTTTCTGCCAAACATGCCATGATTGCCGCCGGCGTACCCTGCGTACCCGGTTCTGAAGGTGCGCTGCCGGACGACGACAAAGAAATCCTGAAAATCGCCGACCAAGTTGGTTTCCCGGTGATTATCAAAGCCTCCGGTGGTGGTGGCGGTCGCGGTATGCGCGTGGTCGAGAAAAAAGAAGACCTGCTCAAATCGGTAGAGATGACCAAAACCGAAGCCGGTGCCGCCTTCGGCAACCCAATGGTGTACATGGAGCGCTACCTGCAAAAACCGCGCCACGTCGAAATCCAGGTTTTGGCCGACAAACACGGCAACGCCATTTACTTAGGCGAGCGCGATTGCTCGATGCAGCGCCGCCACCAAAAAGTGATTGAAGAAGCACCTGCTCCCGGCATCACGCAGGCTGAGCGCGAGAAAATCGGTACCGCCTGTATTGAAGCCTGTAAACGCATCGGCTATCGCGGTGCCGGCACTTTCGAATTTTTGTATGAAGATGGCGAATTCTTCTTTATTGAAATGAATACCCGCGTACAGGTCGAACACCCCGTTACCGAGCTGATTACCGGCATCGACATCGTGCAAGAGCAACTGCGCATTGCCGCCG
>CALFOA010000128.1 GCA_937919795.1 uncultured Neisseria sp. | reverse complement strand
TTTACCGGCGAGCCGCTGACCATCGCTGCTGCCAAAACACCGAAATTCCGTGCCGGTAAAGCTTTGAAAGATGCGCTGTAATCCCGATTTCTGATGATTAAAAAGCAGACTGTAAAGTCTGCTTTTTTCTTTGTTAGCTTTTAAGAACCCAGTTTATAAATTTCACGATATTTATCCGTTCTCACCTTTTCAGACAGGCATTCGGCAATAAAATACGTTACAATACGCGCTTGCCTGATTAACTATTGAAAACACACACCTTATGTTTGCAGCCGTAGAGAAATTCAGCGGCCCGGCTAAAATTCTGCTGGGTCTCATCGCCTTAACCTTTGTCGGTTTCGGCGCCAGTTCCGTTTCCTCCTCTTCTTCCGATTATATTGTGAAAATCGGCGATCGCCCGATTACGGTACAGGAAGTCCAGCGCGCGTTGCAAAATGCGCAGGCTTCCGGTAATCAAAATGCAACCGAGCAAGCGATTCTGCAAGCTTTGCAAGAGCGCGCTTATCTACTGGAAGGTGCCAAATTATTGGGCATCGGCGTTTCCAAAGAAAAGCTGAAACAGCAAATTGTCGCCATGCCTGCATTTCAGGAAAACGGCAGTTTCAGCCAAAAAAAATTCAACGACTACCTGAAACAAATAGGCCTGTCTGAAGATCAGTTTGTGGCCGAAGAACAAGAAAATATCTTGCTGCAAAACCTGATGAACCTTGGCGCGGAAGGCAGCATTATCTCCGACAGCCAAGCGGGCGAACTCTTGAAACTCACCCAATCCGCCCGCATGGTGCGCTCGGTCACCTTCAATCCGCAGCAATTTCTCAGCCAGGTAAACACCGGCGACGAAGCGCTAACCGCTTTTTATAACGAGAAAAAAGCCGACTACCTGATTCCTGAAGCGGTGAAATTCCAATATGCCGTATTATCTTTACAAGACCTCGCCGCCAAGCAAACCGTGAGCGAGCAAGAGTTAAAAACCGCCTTCGAACAATCGGCCAACAAAGGCAAGCCGCGCCGCGAAGTACAGCATATTCTGATTCCCAAAGGCAATAACGAAGCCGAACAAACCACCAACAAAGCGCAAGCCGAGCAGGTATTGGCCGAAGTCAAAGCCAATCCGGCCCAATTCGGCGAGTTGGCGAAGAAATATTCACAAGATCCCGCCAGCGCGGCTAATGGCGGCGATTTAGGCTGGGTACAACAGGAAAGCGGCCTGCCCAAAGCATTTGAAGACTTGGTGTTTGCGATGCCCAAAGCCGGTGAAATCAGCGAAGTGCTGACCACCGATTATGGCTATCACATCATCAAACTCAATAAAATCCAAGAACAAGGCACTTTTGAGCAAGACCGCCCGGTATTGGAAGCCGATTTGAAAATGAAAAAAGCACAGGCAGCCTTCACCAAGGCACGTGAAGAACTGGCCGCCGCCGCATTTGATCAGCCGGATAACCTCAAGCCGGCGGCGGATAAACTCGGCTTAAAAATAGTTTCCATCGACGAATGGGTAACCCGCAAAGAAGCCGATGCACAAGTGGCTGAAAACCAGCTATCTGCCGACTTTGTTAAAGCCTTGTTCAGCGATGATGTACTGAAGAAAAAGCGCAACTCTGAGCCGGTAACCGTAAGTGAGAACACGGTAGCGGTGGTACGCGTCAGCGATGTACGCGCCGCCAAACAGCAATCTTTCGATGAAGCCAAAGAACAAGTTAAATTCAATTATCTGCGCGCACAAGCTGAGAAATTGGCGCAAGATAAAGCCAAACAAGCTTTGGTTGACTTGCAAACCGGTGAGAAAGTGAATCTGCAGTGGTCGCCGCAAGAGCAACTGACTGCCGCGCAAGCCGGGCAAAATTTGCCGCCGCAAGCCTATCAAGCTTTATTAAAGGCGCGCCCAAGCGCTGACAAACCGGCTTATTTCCTGGCAGAAGGCCTGCCGGTGCCAGTGATCATCGCCGTTGATTCGATTCTGCCGCCGGAAAATATGGAAACCCAACTGCCACAAGCCAAGCAGGCTTTGGTGAACACGGAAGCCAATACCATATTTGAAGGCTTGATGTCTTACTTACAGGCTCGCGTTCCCGCCTCACAAGGTAATCAGAAACTGGGCAACGCCGACAACAGTTAAGGCATTGCAACAACGCCCGCCCGCTTATCTTAACCGGATAAGCGGGCGTTTTCTTTTATGGTGAAATCACTAAAATTAAGTTATTCGGCTATACCCCCTATTTATTGATCTCGCTACAACGACCACACTCTGCAAGAAATGCCTGTCTGAAAATACTTTTCAGACAGGCATTTTTTAAGTCCGTTAAACCGCCACACTTATTTATGCAAACCGCACTCTTTGCTGTCTTTCTGTTCCCACCACCAGCGCCCTGCTCGAATATCTTCGTCCACTTTCACCGGGCGGGTGCACGGTTCGCAGCCGATGCTGATAAATCCGCGCTCGTGCAAGCTGTTGTAGGGCAGCTCCAGCATGCGGATATACCCCCAGACTTCTTCGCTGCTCATTTGCGCCAGCGGGTTGAATTTGTACAGCGGGCGCTCCGGGGTCGAGAAGGCGCCGTCGATTTCCAGCGCGGCAACCTGGCTGCGCGTGCCGGG
>CALFOA010000127.1 GCA_937919795.1 uncultured Neisseria sp. | reverse complement strand
AGACGTGTGCTCTTCCGATCTACTCAACGAGAATATAAAACAACAATAAAATCAACGCGTTATATATCATTGGTTTTATTAAAGTTATTTAATTTTCACATCTTGCCAAAGCGGATTGCGGGCGATTTCGGCATTGTTGCCGATAAAGGCTTGTCCAGCTTGTTGGTCATTTTGCAGATGGTACATAAACCACGCCACCATATAGCCATTGCCCATATACAGCATTTCACCATGCCCTGTGTCTTTGCGTCTTGCCAATACGCTTAAGCCATTATTATTTAAGCCATTGAATTTAGATAAAGTCTTTTCAGGATTTGCTAAAAATTTTTCTGCACCTGTTGTACCTGTCATCAAAAAATACGGCACTTTTAATTTTGCCACTTCATCATGCCCTGCACTGGCTGCAAATACCGCTTTGAACAAATGGCTATTGGGATAATAAATCGCAGCGCTCACTGCTCCCATTCCACCTTGTGAATGCCCGGCCACTCCGATTTGTTGGCTGTTGATTTTATTAAAAAATGGGCTATTTCTATCTTGATTGAGGGCAAGGGCGAAACCCAAAGTTTCACTGGTCGATTTACCAAACATCGCACTCTTATCATTATTGCCTACAACGATAAAACCCCACGATGCAAGGTGTTCAAATACAGGCTCGTATTTATCAAAGGTAATGCCTGTACCATTTGCCATAATCACCAAAGGATATTTTTTGCCACTCTTCGCTATGTCGGTCGGGTACCAAATTTTGTACGTTGAATACTCTTTTTGACCGCTTGCATAGCTTTGGCTAGATACGGCAAAGCTGCCATTTTGCATATAGCGTTTTTCAAGCGGTAAGGTAATACTGGTTTTTTGTTGATAATTGGCAGGTGCAGCGACAAAGGCTTGATTTCCCACACAGGCAGTCAGGCCGCTACTCAATAGTGTTAAAGCCAAAATTTTCCCAAAATTCATCATATTCTTTCTTGTCATGCTATAAAGATAAAAGCTGGTTATACCGCCAGCAAAAACGGATAACTGAGCCGTCTGAAAATGTTATTTACAAGCTATGCCGCCGATTTTTTCCCGATTGTCCAGCAGCTTCAGACGGCATACAACTTTACTGCTGCCGCCGACCACTGCGGCACCTGTTTCGCTACGGATGATTAAAGGTTCTTTTACGCCGAGCGCCATAGAAGTGCGTGCAATGCTATCAATAAACCGTGCAGAAAAATCCGTATGGTTTTCGGCAATTTTCAAAGGCTTTTCCGCCGCTGCTGCCGGTAGGCTCAACAACAGTAAAGTGGCAGTTAAAATAAATTTCATCATGCTTAACGGCGATAGTAGCGGCGGTCATCATTCTTGTTGATTTGAGTGCCGACCACGCCGCCCAAAGCCGCACCGCCTAAGACTGCACCCGTATCGCCGTCACTCAGAAGATGGGCTGCGGTACCGCCGATAACCGCACCTGCCACCATTTGACGCTGGGTCTTGTTCATGCCGCAGGCGCTCAGGGAAACGGCAGCCACCAGAATCAAAGTCATTTTTATCATTTTGTTTTTCATCAAATTATTCCTGTTTTAAGTTGAAAAGTGATACACTTGTTTCATTAAGTTGGCGCATTGTAGGGATGGCTGCCCGAAAGTGTCAACACAACTGCGGCAAACTGAAACAAAAACGGAAATCTGTAGCATGAAACCAAGCAAGACAAATAAGAAAACCCTGAATGTAGTGGTAAAACAAAGCATCACTCAGGCATTGTTGCAGCTGATGCAGGCTGAATCTTTCGAGAGCATCAGCATTACCGACATCACTAAGCGGGCGGGGGTGAGCAGGGTGTCGTTTTATCGGAATTTTGATTCAAAAGAAGATGTGCTCATCAAACATCTGCACGAACATATTTTGCTGTTTCTGCAAAGGCTGGATCCACCCACCGTTCATACTATCTTTGTCCGCATTTTTGAGTGGGCGAACGAAATGGGCGAGGTCATTGAATTGCTGTATAGAAGCGACTTGTCGCATTTATTATTGCAATTTGTCCGCTATTGTTGCGGCCCCAGGCCGGAATTGGATAATGCCACTGCCTATCATAATGCTTTAGTGATGGGTATTTGCTTCGGAGCATTGGATGAGTGGATAAGGCGTGGGCGAGTGGATTCTCCGGAAACAATGGCCGCTTGTGTGAAAGAAAATTTGCTGCGTGTCGGAGGGAAATGGGATGAAATGGCGGAACAGGACGGATAACATGCAAATGCCTGTCTGAAAACTCACAGCGTTTGTTTTCAGACAGGCATTTCCTTACCTCGCTCACCCCCGCCAGCGCAAGGCGTCCACCACCAGCTTAAACACGGTCGAGTTGCCACGGCGGCTGGGGTAATAGAGATAGAGCGGGTCGTAGCTGACGGCGGTTTCGGGCAGGATTTCTTGCAGCGAGCCGTCGGCCAATTCTTTTTCCACCATCAAGCGCGGTACCCAAGTAATGCCTAAGCCCAGCAATGCGGTGTGGTGTTGGTTTTGGCTGACGATACATTGCGCCTGTGGTTTGTATTCCCGCACTTTGCCCTGGCAGATTAAATCCCAGCTCACCAGCGCGCCGCGTTCGGCGGCAAAACGGGTGGCAATCAAGGTGTGCGCCTGCAAGTCGTCTATGCTTTCAGGCGCTGTTTTGCCTTGTAAATAGGCAGGCGCGGCGACCAAGGCCATTTTGACCGGTGCGGAAATCTGCACCGCAATCATGTCTTTGCCCACTGCATTGCCCAAGCGCACGCCCATATCGTAGCCTTGTGCCACGATGTCGGCAAAACTGTTGTCGGTTTGCAAATCAATGATGATGTGCGGATGGCGCGGCAGAAAATCGCGCAAAGCGGGCTGGATGACCCATTCGGCAGCAAAATGGCTGGCATTAATGCGCACCGTACCGGCGGGCGTGTCGCGAAAATCGCCCAGCCGCTCGATTTCGCTGCGGATGGCGGCAAAATGCGGCGCGATGTGTTCCAGCAGGCGCTCGCCCGCTTCGGTGGGGGCAATGCTGCGGGTGGTGCGGTTGAGCAGGCGCACACCGAGGCGTTGTTCCAGATGAGCAATGTTTTGGCTGAGCGAGGATTTGCTCACACCCAATTGTTGGGCGGCCGCGGTAAAACTGCCCGCCTGCGCCACGCGCAGAAACAGCGAAAGGTCGTTGAAGTGCTCCATAATTGTTTAGATTTTATGAACAGTGTGTCAGGAAAAAGGTGGTTTATCCGAATAAAACGCCATTATAAAATAGCATTCATATTTTGAAAGCCTTTATTCGTCAAGGAAGTCCATTATGAAAAATATCAATCAAGAAGTTATCGTCTTAATCGGTTCGGGCGCCATCGGTATTGCGATTGCCCGCCGTATCAGTATCGGAAAAGTGCTGATTTTAGCGGACATTAGACCTGAAAATGCCGAAAAACAGGCGCAGGAATTACGCGACGCGGGCTTTTCCGTTCATACCGCAGCCTGCGATATTGCCGACCGCGAATCCGTGAAAAATGTTGTGAAACTGGCGCTTAGTTTGGGTGAAATCAAGGGGTTGATTAACACCGCAGGCATGTCGGCCTCACAAGCTTCCGCCGAGCAGATTTTTCGGGTGGACTTGTACGGCACGGCGATGTTGTTTGAAGAATTCCGCCCCGTCATGGCACGCGGCGGCGCGGCAGTGGTTATCGGCTCGCAGTCGTCGCACCGCCTGCCGCCGCTTTCGCCGGAACAAAACCGAGCGCTGGCGACACTGCCTGCCGATGAGCTGCTTGATTTGCCGTTTATTAAAGAAGTCGGCGACGGCCTGAGAGCCTATCAAATTTCCAAACGCGGCAACGCCTTGCGCGTACAGAGGGAAGCGCTGGAATGGGGCAGGCGCGGCGCGCGGATAAACTGTATCAGCGCAGGCATTATCCACACCCCGCTGGCCAATGACGAACTGAACGGTGTGCATAAAGATTTCTACCAAAAAATGCTTGCCGAACTGCCTGTCGGCCGCGGCGGCACACCTGACGATATTGCCAACCTCGGCGAGCTGCTGATGAACGAACGCGGTGCTTACATTACCGGCAGCGATATTCTGATAGACGGCGGCGCCACCGCCAAATTCTGGTGGGGCGAATAACCCCCTTTTTCAAAATAAAGGAAACCAACATGAACGCATTAATCGAAAAACAAGCCCTGAAAGAATTGGTGGATACTTTTTCCAATCTGGCCGACGAGAAGAAAGTGGCCGAGCAAATGCCGCTGTTTACTGAAAACGCAGTAGTGAATACCTATATCGGCGGCGAACTGGTGTTTGCCATGACGGGGCGCGCCGAGATTGAAAACGTGTTCAGCACTTTTCTCGCGCCTTTCCACACCGTTTACCACCTAAACGGCCAGTTTACCGTAACCGATTTGCAGGCCGACAGCGCCGCAGCGATTACCTATTGCCAAGTACATTTGGTGGAAGAAAAAGACGGCAAAAACCTCATGCACAGCCACAGCGTGCGTTATCAAGACCGCTATGTGAAGCAAGACGGCCAATGGCTGATTGCCCACCGCGTGGCCAATTTTATGATTAGCGATACCCGTGAATTGGGCACAAGCGCTTAATCTTGAAGCGTATTATCTTTCAGACAGGAGTATCGCTGTGAGCATGAAAACCAATCTGACCGCCGCCGCATTGGCGCTGTTTCTAGCCGCCTGCGCCCACAACCCAAGCGACAGCATTCCACTGGCCGCACAAGGCAGTTTTACCGTGGGTGGCGGCTACGTGACCCATCCGGGTACGTTTAAGCAGGAAAACTTCATTGCCCCCGACGGCCAGCGCGCTTACGGCGATTTTGCCTATGTGAAATACCAAGCGCCCACCAATGCCAAGCCCCTGCCGTTGATTTTCCAGCACGGCGGCGCACAGTCTTCCCGCACGTGGGAAAGCACGGTAGACGGCCGCGAAGGCTTTGATACACTGTTTTTGCGCAAGGGTTACAGCGTCTATCTGCTCGACCAGCCGCGCAGCGGCAAATCCAATCTTTCTACCCAAGCCGTTACCCCTGATACGCCTTGGGCAAGCAACCCGATGTATGGCGACAAAACCTTGTGGCTGCTCTCGCGCATGGGGCATTACGACGGAAACGGCAAGCCCGTTGCCAACGCCCAATTCCCTGAGGGTGAAGCAGCTTATCAAGCCTTTCAGCAGGCATGGACGATTGGTTCGGGGCCGCTGGATAACGACTTGAATGCCGATGTGTTGGCGCAGTTGGTGGGTAAAACCGACGGTGCGATATTGGTTACCCATTCCATGGGCGGCACCATCGGCTGGCGTACCGCCCTGCGCAGCGATAAGGTCAAAGCCATTGTGGCTTGGGAGCCCGGCGGCACGCCATTTATCTTCCCGGAAAACGAAATGCCCAAAATCACCCAAGCCCGCTTTGCAGCCTTAAGCGGCGCGGCCATGGGTGTGCCAATGAATGAATTTCTGAAGCTGACCAAAATCCCGATTGTGCTGTATTACGGCGACTACATTCAGGTAGGCTCGGAAAATGTCGGCGAAGACAAATGGGGCACCGAACTGGCGATGGCGAAGCAGTTTGTCGACACCATCAACCGCCACGGCGGCGACGCCACGTTGGTTCATCTGCCTGAAATCGGCATCAAAGGCAATTCGCACTTTTTGATGGGCGAGAAAAACAATCGGCAGTTAGCCGATTTAATGGCAGCTTGGTTGAAAGAAAAAGGCTTGGATAGATAAGCAATAGAATGCCTGTCTGAAAACGTTTTAGCTTCGCAGAAACTCACTGCGTTCGTTTTAGCTTCGCAGAAACTCTCTTCGTTCGTTTTCAGACAGGCATTTTTTACCGCTTACTTCTCAA
>CALFOA010000126.1 GCA_937919795.1 uncultured Neisseria sp. | reverse complement strand
TTGTCGAAGCCGAGAAACACGTCTTTAAATTGGTTCATACCGGCGTTGGTAAACAGCAGCGTCGGGTCGTCGTGCGGCACCAGCGAGGATGAGCGGACGATTTGGTGGCCTTTGGTTTCAAAAAAGGATAGGAATTTTTGGCGTAATTCAGCAGTTTTCATGGTGATTTCATTAAGTGGTTTGAAAGTTTCAGACAGGCCTTTATCGAAAAAAATGCCTGTCTGAAAGCAATAGAAAAATATGCGGTATATTACCTGAGATTTAAGCCTTCGACTATGTATATAGTTGCTGCATATAAGATGCTTGCCGGCAAGGCCAACACTTCCCGATTTTCCTGCTCGGTTTTAAGCGTAAAAAAGCATACACATTATCTGTGGATAACTTTGTGCATAACACGAGTATAAAACTAAAAATGCCAGCCAAAGCAAGCGCCGCCCTATTACTGCTTAAAAATTAAGCATTAATTAATCTTAAATAAAACAATAAGTTAAAATACCAACATTGATTTAAAAGGGAAAATATTTGCTTGACAAAGCGGCCGGGGCAACCCATCCCGCCATGTGTATATCATTTAGTTTTCTGATAATAAATCGATGCAGTATTTTCTGCTAAATGATGCCTGTCTGAATATTTTTATCAACAGCCGGTTCACCCTAGCGAAATCCATCAATAACGGCTGCCCGAGCCAACCGTTTCACGGTACAATACCGCATCTTTATTTCACAACCATTCTGTTGATTGACGAAAGCATTATGAAAGCCAGCCAATTTTTCATCTCTACCCTTAAAGAAGCCCCCGCCGAAGCCACCCTGCCCAGCCACCAACTCATGATACGCGCCGGTTTGATTAAATCGGTGGCGTCCGGCCTCTATACCTGGATGCCGATGGGCTTGCGGGTGCTGCGCAAAGTGGAAAATATCGTACGCGAAGAGATGAACCAAGCCGGCAGCGTAGAATTGCTGATGCCGGTGGTGCAGCCTGCCGAATTGTGGCAGGAAAGCGGCCGTTGGGAATTTTACGGCAAAGAATTATTGCGGGTTCAAGACCGCCACGAGCGCGATTTCTGCATGGGGCCGACCTGCGAAGAAGTGATTACCGACATCGTGCGCAAAGAAATCACCAGCTATAAACAACTGCCGAAAAATTTC
>CALFOA010000125.1 GCA_937919795.1 uncultured Neisseria sp. | reverse complement strand
AGCAAGAAATCCGCAATTTTTTAGGCGGTTTTAACTTTGTTGGCGATATGGCGTTGCAGAAAATCGAACCGTTTTCCGGTGGAGAAAAAGCCCGTTTGGCGCTGGCGATGATTGTGTGGCAAAAGCCCAATCTGCTGCTGCTCGACGAGCCGACCAACCATCTAGATTTGGATATGCGTCATGCGCTTACCGTGGCCTTGCAAAGTTTTCAGGGTGCGTTGATTGTGGTGTCGCACGACCGCAGTTTATTGGAAGCCACTACCGACAGTTTCTTATTAATCCACCAAGGCCGTCTGCAAGCGTTTGATGGTGATTTGAACGACTACCGACTGTGGCGTTTGGCACAAGAAAACGCCGCTGCCGCGCCTGCCGCGTCCACACAGGCGCAAAGTCGCAAAGACACTAAACGCATCGAAGCGCAAATCCGGCAAGAAAAAGCTCGCCGCAGTAAACCGTTGCAGCAGAAAATCGATAAAGCAGAAAAAGAAATGGCCGAGCTGGGGGATAAGCAGACAGCATTTGAAGCATTTTTGGCACAGGAAGATGCTTATTTAGAGGAAAATAAAGTAAAACTACAGCAAACACTTAGCGATTTGGCGGCAGTCAAAGTAAAATTATCCGAATTGGAAGAAAATTGGTTGGCTTGGCAGGATGAAATGGAAACGGTTTTGCGGGAGATTGAAGAAACCTTGTCCTAATATTGAAACTGCTGTTAGCCAAATGAAACCATTTAATTCGGTACTCAAATTTAATTAAATCAATAATAAGTAGGGAAAAATGAAGAAATTCAGTCAACTTTCACTGATTTCCGCGTCATTACTGCTCGGATGGGCTACTCAGGCTGTGGCTGGTCCGATTTATGAATGCAACGGGATTTATACGGATAAACCCAGCGCCAGCTGCCGCGGCAGCGGTGCGGCTGATTTGCCACCCATCGGCCGTTATAGCTCGGCTCCGGCCGAGCAGGTGCGCAGCAGTGTACAGCTAACGGATAACAATTCCGAAGTAGCAAAAGCGCGCAACAACAATGTGCGCCGTGCGGTGGCTAATGCCGCGACACCGGCTAAACAAAATATACGGCCGGCTGCTTATACTGCGCCGGCAGTGCCAACTCAGGCACCGGCAGCCGTGCCATCCAACGATAAACCCGGTGGAAGCAGTGGGCGTCGTATGATTCTGGAGCAGGAATTGAAAAATGAGCGGTTAGCGTTAGCAAATGCGCAAGCCGAGTTAATCCGTGCGCGCGCTGTGAAAAACGGAGCGGCGGTAGATGCTCAACGCGTTACCGGTTTACAGGCTGGTGTGCATGACCGCCAACAAAATATCCAAGCGTTACAGCGAGAGTTGGCACGAATGTAGTTTTGCCGAAAGCTTAACGGAGTAACATAAATAATGCCTGTCTGAAAGCTTAAATTTTTCAGACAGGCATTGTGTTTGTAGAAAAGCCCCCATCTATATTGAGAAATTAATGCTTTTAAATCGGGATAATAGTCTTGCCGTTTAGGCAAATGGCCTTTTTATAGAATAGGTATTATGAAAAAAGTCTTCTCTTTTTTATTGTTTATTATTTTGCTGGTATCAGCCGCTGCCGGGGGCTGGTATTATGCTTCATTGCAGGAAAAAGCAGCAACACAACCGGTACACCAGCCGCTTAGCCGCGAAGGGGTGCTGACTGAAATCAAGCGTTTAAACCGGCTGGAGAGTACGGCTTTTCATATTGATACCATTATCAAAACGGAAAAGCCCGGTAATTGGTTTATGTTGTGGCAGGATGCGCAAACTGGTTTATTTATGGCGCGCGGCAAAGTGGTGGCAGGTGTAGATTTGGATAAATTGACTGCGGAAAGCGTGCAAATTGTTGGCGATACGGTGATTCTCAGTTTGCCGCCGGTAGAAATTTTAAATGTGAATCTCGATAATATTGACGTGTATGATATCAAAACCGGTTCTTTGGGTTTAACGCCCATCGATAAAACCGTGTTTCAAGAGGTTCAGGATAAAGCCAAACAACAGGTGCTGGAGAGTGCCTGCAAGGCGGGGATTCTGAATTTTGCGCAAACGCAGGCGCAGAGCCAGTTGGAAACTTTGTTTGCGTTGGCGCAGACCAAGGTTTCGGTTTACCCCTCATCCTTGCCGCCGTGCAAGGTTTAATACACATCAAAAAGAAAGGAACGATTTATGTCTCAAGTTACCCTGAAAGGTAATCCGGTAGAAGTGGGTGGTAGTTTTCTGCAAGCTGGTCAAACGGCGCCTGAATTCCGCTTGGTGGCCGGTGATTTGTCGGAAAAAAGCCTAGCTGATTTTGCCGGTAAACGCAAAGTGCTGAATATTTTCCCGAGCGTGGATACCGGCGT
>CALFOA010000124.1 GCA_937919795.1 uncultured Neisseria sp. | reverse complement strand
TTATTAGCCACCGTAATTCTCCTCGCGGACGATGCGCGGGGTAATTTCGCGCGGCTCGATGGTTACGGGTTGATACACGACGCGTTTCTCGGCTTCGTCGTAACGCATTTCGACATAGCCGGAAATCGGGAAATCTTTGCGGAAAGGATGGCCGACAAAACCGTAATCGGTGAGGATGCGGCGCAAATCGGGATGATTATTGAACAGAATGCCGTACAAATCGAAGGCTTCGCGTTCGTACCAATCGGCGCTGTTGTAGATTTCAGTAACGGTATCGACCACGGGGAAATCGTCGTCCTGCGCCCATACGCGCACGCGGATGCGCTGGTTGTTTTTCACCGAAACCAATTGGCTCACCACGGCAAAGCGTTTACCTTCCCACGGTTCGTTTTTATAGGTGCTGTAATCCACACCGCACAAATCCACCAGCGATTCGAAATGCAAATCAGCGTGGTCGCGCAGAGTGGTCATGATGTCCAGATAGTGTTCAGGCAGGCATTCAACGGTGACTTCGCCCAAAGCCAGAATCACTTTGCTTGCTTTGCTGCCCAACACGTTTTGGACTAGCGGATACAAATCGTTTACGTGCATCTCGTACTCCTAGTGGCGAGCAATGGTATAGGTGCGCTTGATTTTACCCTGAAGCTGAATCAGGCCGTAAATCAGGGCTTCGGCAGTGGGCGGACAGCCGGGCACATACACGTCCACCGGCACAATGCGGTCGCAACCGCGCACCACCGAATAAGAATAGTGGTAATAACCGCCGCCGTTGGCGCAAGAGCCCATAGACAACACCCAGCGCGGCTCGGCCATTTGGTCATACACGCGGCGCAGCGCCGGTGCCATCTTATTACACAAGGTACCGGCCACAATCATCAAATCCGATTGGCGCGGCGACGGACGGAAAATGATGCCGAAACGGTCTAAGTCATAACGCGCGGCACCAGCCTGCATCATCTCTACCGCACAGCAGGCCAAACCGAAAGTAACCGGCCACAGCGAACCGGTGCGCACATAGTTAAGCACCGTATCCGCACTGGCGGTTACGAAACCTTTATTCAAAACGCCTTCTATTCCCATTCCAGCGCACCTTTTTTCCATTCGTAAACAAAGCCCACCGCAAGGATTACGATGAACACAAACATCGACCAGAACGCATACTGCCCGTGCGACGCGATCAGGTCTTTAAACACCACCGCCCACGGAATCATAAATGCTACTTCCAAATCAAAGAGAATAAACAGAATCGCCACCAAGTAATAGCGCACGTCGAATTTCATACGCGCATTTTCAAAGGCTTCAAAACCGCACTCGAACGGCGCGTCTTTTTCTCGGTAGTGGCGTTTGGGGCCGAGCACACTACCGAGGGTAATGAACACGATACCGGCAATCAGGCCGACCAAGAGAAAGATAAGTACTGGAAAATAGTTAGCCAACATGGTGTGCATACCTGTTTTGTTAACATAGATAATTGAGAGTAAATCTAGCGCATTGTAACGAAATTTAAAGACAAATAAAAGTTACAAGCGGGCTTAAGCATAAAAAAGTCGAACATATTCAAGATAAAGAGGAGAATGGTTATCATTTGGAGCGAAACGCCGCTTACTTTCGACTACACCACCCTCTTTTCCACTTTCTAATCAATTCAATTATTTTGATTTTTTCATTCAACTTAAAACATCAGCTTTTCAGACGGGCATATATTACTGCCCGTTATTATTTTTATATTATTGAAAG
>CALFOA010000123.1 GCA_937919795.1 uncultured Neisseria sp. | reverse complement strand
GCGCCGAAGCCGCCCAAATCGCCCAGCACTTCGGGGCGCATGGTGCGCTTGGCAAAAGGTTTGATGTTTTCAACCAGTTGGTCGCCCGCATCGATATCGACACCGGCATCGCGGTAGCTTAAAGAATTGCTCATCTGAAGTTCCCTGAAAGAGATTGGAATTGGTCGGTATTTTAACTGATTTTGCCGGGGGTGAACGGGTAATTCAGCATTATTCAGATTTTTTCGCGATAAAAATGCAGATACAAGGCAAAAAGCACAGCAAGGTTGGACACCTTGCGAGTATTTTAGCTTCGCAAGTCCGCTGCACTACCTAACGCAGTAGATGCGTTTTAGCGCGGATAAAGATGTTGATGATGAATTACCCGTTTACCCCATTGCTTGTCGAATTAAAGGCCAATTGTGTTATCCTTTGCCTGTTTTCAAATCCAAATCAGCGGAACGTTTTATGTACCAAAAAAAGGCGCGCGGCATCATGCCGTGGGTAATCGCGGCGGCGGTATTGTTTGTGGTGGCTTGGCTGTTTGTACAGCTCAAAGACATCTTGATGCCGTTTGCGGTAGCGGCCACACTGGCCTATATCTTAAACCCGTTGGTGGAAAAACTGCGCAATAGAGGTGTGAAACGCGGGTTGGCTTCGATGTTGGTGATGCTGTTTGCGCTGGCGATTTTATTCGCGCTGGTGTTGGTGATTGTGCCAATGCTGATCAGCCAGTTTCAAAACCTGATGGTGCGGTTACCGCAGTTGGCCGATTATCTGCAAAATACGCTGTTGCCGTGGGTGAATCAGTTTTTGGGCAGCAACGGCATCAGCATTAATCGCAATACCATGTTGCAATGGTTGCAAGAACATGCCGGTTCGTTGCAGGCGGGTTTGTCGAATGTGGCCGGTGCGTTGGTGTCGCGCGGCGGTGCGGTGGCGTTGGGTTTGAGCAATTTGGTGCTGTTACCTTTGTTGCTTTATTATTTTCTGCTCGACTGGCAACGCTGGTCGCACGGCATCAAGGCGATGATTCCCCGCCGTTTTATTGCTACTTATAGCCGGATTTCCCGCGAATTGGACGAAGTATTGGGCGAGTTTTTGCGCGGCCAATTGCTGGTGATGCTGATAATGGGTGCGTTTTACGGTGTCGGCCTGATGCTGGTGGGCTTGGATTCCGGTTTTGCCATCGGCATGGTGGCGGGCTTGCTGGTGTTTATCCCGTATCTGGGCGCGTTTACTGGTTTGCTGCTGGCCACGGTGGCGGCGGTATTGCAGTATGGTGCTTGGTATGAATTGTTGTTGGTGTGGGGAGTGTTTGCCATCGGCCAGTTGCTGGAAAGCTTCCTGATTACGCCGCAGATTGTCGGCGATCGCATTGGTTTGTCACCATTTTGGGTGATTTTCTCGTTGATGGCGTTTGGCCAGTTGATGGGCTTTGTCGGCATGTTGATCGGTTTGCCGTTGGCGGCGATTTGTTTGGTGTTGCTACGCGAGAGTTCGCAAGTGTATTTCAAAAGCGATTTCTATAAGCGCTCGTCGGATGCCGATTAAAAACAGAAAAAAACAGGCCGGGTGAATACCCGGCCTGTTTTTATGTTGCCAGCAATTTATCGATATTTTGCTCGGTTTGCGCAGCCAATTCGGCCAACTCAATGCCGCGCAATTCGGCAACAATATTTGCAATTTTGAATAGATTGGCCGGAGTGTTGCCTTTATCGGGCAGCATAAACGGGCTGTCGGTTTCCAATACGATGGACGTAAGCGGCAATTCGGCGGCGGCACGGCAAGCTTTTTTGGCGTTGGGGTTGAGCAGCAGCGAGCCGATGCCGATCAACAAGCCTTGGCGGATGAAGGCGTGCGCTTCTTCCAAACTGCCGGAAAAAGCGTGTACGATGCCGCGGTGGATCTGGTGTTGCTTCAACAGCGCAAGCAAATCGGCAGACGATTGCAGGTTGTGCAGAATCACCGGTCGCTGATAACGGCAGGCTAATTCCAGCTGTTGCGACAGCAAACGGCGTTGCAACTCGCGACCGTTTTCAGACAGGCATTGTTTGTAGTCCAGCCCGATTTCGCCGATTAATAATTCGGGATGTTGTTGCAAATAAGTTTCCAGTTCAGGCAAGCGATTGAAAGCTGCTTTATCGGCAAACCAAGGATGAATGCCGAGTGCAGGGTGAATATCGGTTGCAGCCAGCGCCAACACCGCCGGCCATTCCTGCGCTTCGGCGGCGGGCACGATAAAGCGGTGTGCCTGATTTTTGCGGGCGTCGGCCAACACTTCTGGCAGGCGGCTGGCCAGCGTGGAATCGGCGAGGTGGCAATGGCTGTCGGTAAACATTTTGAGTTGGAAAAATGATGGAGAAATAAGGGGGAACAGCAGGGATTATATACCATGCGCAGCACTGCCCGGCGGTTGAAAAAAAGCGGCTGTTCATGCTAAAATGTTCCATTCCAACTAGGTATCAAATCATGACTAAGTTTATCTTCGTAACCGGCGGCGTTGTATCTTCATTGGGTAAAGGTATCGCCGCCGCTTCTATTGCTACCATTCTCGAATCGCGCGGCTTGAACGTGACCATGCTCAAGCTCGATCCCTATATCAACGTCGATCCCGGCACCATGAGCCCGTTTCAGCACGGCGAAGTGTTTGTAACCGAAGACGGTGCCGAAACCGACCTCGACCTCGGCCACTACGAGCGTTTTATCAATTCCACCATGTTACGCCGCAACAGCTTCAGCTCCGGCCAAGTGTATGAGCAGGTGATTGCCAAAGAACGCCGCGGCGACTACTTGGGCGGCACCGTGCAGGTGATTCCGCATATTACCGACGAAATCAAGCGCAAAGTTCACGAAGGCGCGGCAGGCTACGATGTGGCCATTGTGGAAATCGGCGGCACCGTGGGCGACATCGAATCGCTGCCGTTTTTGGAAGCCATCCGCCAGATGCGCAGCCAGCTCGGCCGCAGCAATACCTTGTTTGTGCATTTGAGCTATGTGCCGTATATCGCAGCGGCGGGCGAAATCAAAACCAAGCCTACCCAGCACTCGGTGAAAGAATTGCGCGAAATCGGTATTCAGCCGGATGTATTGATTTGCCGCATGGACCGCATTTTGCCCGAAGAAGAGCGTCGCAAAATCGCTTTGTTCTGCAACGTGGAAGAGCGCGCGGTTGCCGGCAGCTATGATGCCGACAGCATTTACGAAATTCCCGAAATGCTGCACAACCAAGGCATCGACAACATCATTACCGAGCAGTTGCAGTTGAATGTGCAGCAGGCCGATTTAACCGAGTGGAAGAAAATCGTTTACGCGATTAAAAATCCGAAGCACACCGTGAAAATCGCGATGGTCGGCAAATATGTTGATTTAACCGAGTCGTACAAATCGCTTACCGAAGCGTTGAAACACGCCGGTATTCACACCGAAACCGATGTGCAAATTACCTATATCGACAGCGAATCGCTGGAAAAAGAAGGTGTGGACAGCCTGAAAGAAATGGATGCCATCTTGGTACCCGGCGGTTTCGGCGCGCGCGGCGTGGAAGGGAAAATTGCCGCGGTGAAATACGCGCGCGAGAACCAAGTGCCGTATCTGGGTATTTGCTTGGGCATGCAGATTGCGCTGATCGAATACGCGCGCGATGTGGCCGGTATGAAAGGCGCCAATTCCACCGAGTTTGACCTGAAAGCCCCGTATCCGGTGGTCGGCCTGATTGACGAATGGCAAACCGCCGACGGCAGCGTGGAAACCCGCGATGCCGGTGCTGATTTGGGTGGTACCATGCGTTTGGGCGCGCAGGAAGTGGAATTGAAAGAGGGTAGCTTGGCCGCCAAGATTTACGGCAGCACCTCAATCAAAGAGCGCCACCGCCACCGCTACGAAGTGAACAACAACTTCGTACCTGATTTGGAAAAAGCCGGTTTGGTGATTGGCGGCGTATCCGCAGGTCGCGAGCGTTTGGTGGAAACCATTGAGTTGCCGAATCATCCGTGGTTCTTCGCCTG
>CALFOA010000122.1 GCA_937919795.1 uncultured Neisseria sp. | reverse complement strand
CAAACTCATCTTCATAGAACATCTCGCGCAGCGAGCGCGCCCCGTACCAGAAGCTAATTTTACGCTTGCTGCTAAGACGTTTGAGCTGGTCGAAGATGTGCGAGCGCATCGGTGCCATACCGGCACCACCGCCGATGAATACCATTTCGGCATCGGTGTCTTTAGCAAAGAACTCACCAAACGGGCCGGAAATAGTCACTTTATCACCCGGTTTCAGCGACCAGATATAAGAAGACATTTGGCCGGGGGTAACATCCGGATTATTGGGCGGCGGTGTGGCAATCCGCACGTTGAGCATAATGATGCCTTTTTCGTCCGGATAAGATGCCATTGAATAAGCGCGCACAATCGGTTCATCTACTTTGGATACATAACGCCACAAGTTGAACTTATCCCAATCCTCGTGGTATTCCTCAGGAATATCGAAGTCTTTATAGGCTACGGTGTGCGGCTCGGCTTCAATCTGAATATAACCGCCGGCACGGAACGGGACTTCTTCGCCTTCGGGAATCGCCAGTTTCAATTCTTTAATGAAAGTGGCTTTGTTGTCGTTGGAAATAACGGTGCATTCCCATTTCTTCACGCCAAACACTTCCTCAGGCAACTCGATATCCATGTTGCTTTTCACGTTTACTTGGCAAGATAAACGACAACCTTCTTTAGCCTCGCGTTTGCTGATGTGCGAAAGCTCGGTAGGCAGAATATCGCCGCCGCCGCTTTTGACTTTCACTTTACATTGGCCGCAAGAACCGCCGCCGCCGCAGGCAGAAGAGACAAAAATACCTTGGCTGGCGAGTGCGCCCAATAACTTGCCGCCGGCAGGCATGGTGATGGTTTTATCGGCCTCACCGTTAATCGAAATGGTGATGTCGCCGGAATTCACCAGTTTGGACTTGGCAAACAGAATCATAACCGCCAAGGCCAAAATGATGACGGTAAACATGGCAATACCTAACATAATTTCCATGTATGCCCCTCCTTATAATTGAATGCCGGAAAACGACAGAAAACCCAAAGCCATTAGGCCGGCGGAAATAAAGGTAATGCCCAAACCGCGCAAACCTTTAGGTACATCGGCGTATTTCAGCTTTTCGGTGATGCCGGCCAAGGCCACAATCGCCAGCATCCAGCCGATACCGGCGCCGGTGCCGTAGACCAGTGATTCGGTGAAATTGTAATCACGCTGTACCATGAACGATACCCCACCAAAAATGGCGCAGTTCACCGTAATCAAGGGTAGGAAAATCCCCAAAGCGTTGTAGAGTGCCGGGAAATATTTATCCAAAATCATTTCCAGAATTTGAACCAAAGCGGCAATCACACCAATAAAGGTAATGAAACGCAGAAAGCTCAAATCTATGCCTTCCATTAGGGCGCCGTCTTTCAGAATCAGCGAATACACCAATTGGTTGGCCGGTACAGCAATCGCCAGTACAAACACAACCGCTACGCCTAAGCCGAAGGCAGTGGAAATCTTTTTCGAAACCGCCAAAAATGTACACATGCCCAAGAAGAAGGAAAGTGCCATATTTTCAACAAATATGGATTTCACAAAAATGCTTAAATAGTGTTCCATGATTATTCCTCCACTTGCTCAGGCTTCCAGGTGCGCAAGCCCCAGATAATAAAGGCGATGATGAAAAATGCACTGGGTGCCAGCAGAAACAGGCCGTTGGCTTGATACCAGCCGCCGTCTTGCACGGTTTGCATAATGGTTACGCCAAATAGTTTGCCGGAACCGATGAGTTCGCGCAGGGCGACCACAATCACCAGAATCACGCCGTAACCGATGCCGTTGCCCAAGCCGTCGACAAAACTTTCCAGCGGCGGCTCTTTCATGGCAAACGCCTCGGCACGGCCCATGACGATACAGTTGGTAATAATCAGGCCGACGAATACCGATAATTGTTTCGATAGTTCGTAAGCAAATGCCTGTAACACCTGGTCAACCAGCGTCACTAACGAGGCAATAATCGCCATCTGCACAATGATGCGGATGCTATTGGGAATGTAGTGGCGGATCATGGAAATGAACAAGCTGGAAAAACCGGTTACCAGCGCCACTGAAATCGCCATCACTACCGCGGTTTCCAGTTTGGTGGTTACCGCCAGTGCCGAGCAAACGCCCAGAATCTGTAAGGCGATCGGATTATTTTCAAAAATCGGCCCGAGCATCAGGCTTTTTAAACGTTTGGTATCAGCCATGATTATTCTCCCGCTTTCAGTTTGGTCAGATAAGGACCAAAACCGTTTTTACTGAACCAGTAGGCAAATGAGCCTTGTACACCCTTGGTGGTCATGGTAGCACCTGATAGGCCGTCTACACCGTGATCAGCATTGGCAGCCGCGCCTTTACCGATGGTAATGGCGACTTCGCCGGCATCGTTATAGAGCTTTTTGCCGACAAAGTTTTTCTGCCACAGGGGATTGGCAATCTCACCACCCAAACCGGCCGTTTCGCCTTGTTCGTAATAGGTGAGGCCATTGATGGTGTTACCATCGGGCTGTACCGCCACAAAGCCATACATCATCGACCACAAACCACTGCCGTGCATAGGCAATACGATTTGGCTGGTTTTGCCTGCTTCGTCTTTCACCAGATACACTTCGGCGTATTTGGCACGGGTTTGAATGCCGGCCACGTCTTGCTCCGGATCAATACGCACACTTTGTTGCGGATCTTTAGCGGCAGCACGTGCATCAAAGTTTTCGATGTTGTCTACATAATCACCGCTGGCTAAGTCTACTACCCGCGGCTCAACCCGCTCGGCGTAAAGTTTCGGAACATCAGTATCGGCCTTGAGCAAACCGGCGGCGCCGAGAATATTGCGCTGTTTATCGAGTAGTTTTTGTTCGTTTTGTATGGGTTTAAGCCCCACTGCGGCACTGGCTACCACCACCGAGCATACCAAGCTGACGGCGACTACTACGATTAAGGTGCCGCTGAAGCTGTCTTTATCAAATTTAGCCATGACGAGCCCTCCGACGCTTGATGTTGGCCTGAACCACGAAATAGTCAAAAATCGGTGCAAACAGATTGGCAAACAGAATCGCCAGCATCATACCTTCCGGATAGGCCGGGTTCACCACACGGATCAGTACACACATCACACCAATCAGCGCGCCGTACCACCATTTGCCGACATTGGTAAATGAAGCGGATACCGGATCAGTAGCCATAAACAGCATACCGATGGCAAAGCCGCCCAATACCAAGTGCCAATACCAAGGCATGGCAAACATCGGGTTGGTTTCGGAGCCAATGGCATTAAACAGCAGCGAAGTGAGTACCATACCGATCATCACACCGGCAATAATGCGCCAAGAGGCGATGCGGGCAAACACAATGACTAAACCGCCGATAATCAGCGCCAGCGTGGAAACTTCACCTACTGAGCCTGGCATATTGCCGATAAAGGCATCCATCCAAGTCAACGGAGCACCGGTAATGGAGTTGGTTAAACCGGCCACTCCACCTGTCGCCCATTGCGATAAGGCAGTGGCGCCGGAATAACCGTCTACCGCTGTCCACACCATGTCGCCGGAAATATTGGCCGGATAGGCAAAAAACAGGAACGCACGACCAGCCAGCGCCGGATTCATGAAGTTTTTGCCGGTACCGCCAAATACTTCTTTGGCAACGACTACACCGAAGGTAATGCCCAATGCGGCCTGCCACAACGGTAGGGTAGGGGGCACAATCAGTGCAAACAGAATGGAGGTAACAAAGAAACCTTCGTTGATTTCATGTTTGCGGATGGTGGCAAACAGAACTTCCCAGAAGCCGCCTACTATAAACACCGTGGCGTAAATGGGTAGGAAGAAAATTGCTCCCAATAGCATTTTACTCAGCACTCCGGCTTGAGTGCTTAAATCAACGCCCAATGTTTGCGCCAAGGCATAATGCCAGTCTGAAGCAATATTTTGCTCCAACAAACCTAAGTGGTTGATGGCGGCAATCGATTGTGCACCGACGTTATACATACCCCACAACATGGCTGGAAACAGCGCCAGCCACACCAGAATCATCATGCGTTTGGAATCGAGTGCATCGCGCACGTGCGCCGCTTTGCCGGTAACCGTGCCAGGGGTGTACAGCACGGTGGCAACAGCTTCATAAAGCGGATACCAGCGTTCATGCTTGCCGCCCGGTAAGAATTGCGGTTCGATTTTTTCCAGAAAATGTTTCAAGCCCATGCTCAGCCTTCCTTCTCAATCTTGTCCAGCACATTGCGTAGCAAGGAGCCGTATTCGTATTTGCCCGGACACACAAAGCAACGAACTCACCCAGCAAAGCGAGTACGGCGACGATGCCGCCGTTGCCGCCAAACTGATGGCGCAACTGAGCGGCCAGCCACAAC
>CALFOA010000121.1 GCA_937919795.1 uncultured Neisseria sp. | reverse complement strand
ACACCATTCAAAAGAGCACAGCCATTGCGGTTGTGCTCTTTTTTGTTATCGGTATTTTTTCAGACAGGCATCTTAGAAACATAGGTAGCTTGCCCCCTTTAAAATGCCTGTCTGAAACCAAGTTTGCAATCAACTGGCTATGCCCACACATTTGTTGACCAAATGCTGCCGATAGTCGGCGATATGCTAAAATTCCACTATTCGACGTTTCCCACAGAAAACCATGCAAACAACCGACCGCCGATTGGCCGAACTGGTGCGCCTGCTGCAAGAACGCGGCCATATTTTCGCCGCCGATCCCGATCCGATTACCGAAGCCCTGCGCCACGCCGAAGACAGTGCCGAAGCCAAATTAATCCGCCGTGCCGAGATGATAGACAGCGACCACAAGCTGCAAGACAGTCTCGCGCGCATCAACAGCCTATTTGGCTGGCTGCTGCTGGCCGCCACCGCTTTCTGGCTGATCAGCGGCTTTGCCGGTACCGCCGCGCTGATGCAGCAATCCGGGCTGAATTTCTTTTTCGTGCTGGCCGGCGTATTGGGCGTGCACACCTTAATGTTGCTGCTGTGGCTGATCAGCCTCGCGCTGCCGCGCATGAAAAACCACGGCTTTTTCGGCAATCCCGCCATGTGGATACGCGGCAAAGACCCGGTGAACCAAGCCATTTTGCGTTTGTATAGCGACGAATGGCGCGAACCCGCCACCCGTTGGCAAATCGGTCGCACCACCCACCGTTTATGGCTCTGCACGCTGCTCGGTATGCTGGCGGCCATGGTGTTGCTGCTTTCCGTGCGCCAATACACCTTCAATTGGGAAAGCACGTTATTGAGCGACAGCAGCTTTGTCGCCGCCGTGCAAGTGCTCGCCTGGCTGCCTGCCAAACTCGGTTTTCCGGTGCCCGATGCCGACGCGGTGTTAAACAGCCGTTTAACCAACGATACCGCCGCCGCGCGACTATGGGGCGGCTTGCTGATCGGCAGCCTGATTTGCTACGGCCTGTTGCCGCGCTTTGCCGCTTGGTTGGCGTGCAGTTTGTTAGCAAAACGCCATCAAAACCCGCTGCCGCTGGAACAGCCTTATTACCGCCAAATCATCCAACAATGGCAGCGGCGCGTGGTCGATGCCGACACCCAAAGCGAAACCGTTACCGCCGTCGCCCCCAAAATCCGCCTCAATCACGCGGCCAAATGGGCGGTGATGCTCGATGCCCCTTGGCCGGACAGCGGCTGGTTCAAACACGTTTTGGGGCAACATTGGCTGGATAAAGGCGTGGCCGACAGCCGCGATGCAGTAGCCGCCCTGCAACAAGAGTTACAACACGAAGCCGTGCAGCTGTTAATCGGCACCCGCGCCGCCAGCGTGCCCGACCGCGGCATCCTGCGTCAGTTGAGCCAATTGGCCGAAGCAGCAGAGGGCGGGGCAGTGGTGCAACTACTGGCCGACACCGAGCTTTCAGACAGGCATCAAGATTATCTCAGCCAATGGCACGCCGCCTTGAGCGAACGCGGCCTGCCGTGGCTTGACCCGCCCAGAGTGAGCCAGCAGCAGCGCCAACAGGCAGCAGCAGATGCGTCTTAATATCGGATACACAGTCTATGCAAAACCAACCACTATCCTTGGCCGTGGTCGGCCACACCAATACCGGCAAAACGTCCTTGCTGCGCACGTTGCTGCGCGACAGCAATTTCGGCGAAGTAAAAAACGCACCGGCGACTACCCGCCATGTCGAACAGGCGGCGATTAGCGACGGCAGCAAAACGCTGGTGTATCTGTACGACACCCCCGGTTTGGAAGACGCGGGCGGGGTGCTGGATTGGCTGGAAGCGAACACCTCCAGCCGTGTGGACGGCATCGAGCGTTTGCAGCAGTTTTTAGACAGCCCCGAGGCGGCGGGGGATTTCAATCAGGAAGCCAAAGTGCTGCGCCAGCTGTTGCAAAGCGATATGGCGCTTTATGTGGTGGATGCGCGTGAGCCGGTGTTGAACAAATACAAAGACGAGCTAACCGTTTTATCGTGGTGCGCCAAGCCGGTGATGCCGGTGTTTAATTTTATCGCCGGCCAAAATCTGGACGAATGGACCACCATGCTGGCGCGCCGTACTTTGCATGTGTACAGCGGCTTCGATACCGTGGCCTTTGATTTTGAAGGTGAAATAAGGTTATGGGACAACTTGGCCACCATGTTGCCGCAACGTGATGTATTGGACGACTTAATCGGTATGCGCAGGCGCGAATGGCAGAAGCTCAACAGCGATGCGCGCCGCGAGATTGCCCATTTCCTGCTCGATGTCGCCGCCTATCAGCAGGAAATTGATGAAGACGACAACCCCGAGCCGGTATTGCAAACCATGCAGGCGGCGGTGCGACAGTTGGAACGGCAGTTTCAGCAGCAGTTGTTTCAAACCTACCGCTTTTATCACAGCGAAATCGATAGCGGCGAATGGGCGTTAACTGCCTTTAGGCAAGACCCGTTTGATGCCGATTTGCTGAAAGAATACGGCATCCGCACCGGCACCGGCGCCGCGACCGGCGCACTGATCGGTTTAGGCGTGGACATCGTCACCCTCGGCGGTTCACTCGGTTTGGGCACCGCCATCGGCGGCGTATTAGGCGGCGTGCTGCCGAATATGCAGACCATCAGCGATAAGATTGCCGGCAAACAAACCCTGCATATCGACCCCGAAACCATAACCCTGCTGGCCGCCCGTGCCTTGGATTTATTAAACGCACTGCAAAAACGCGGCCACGCCGCGCAGGCGGAAATCCAAATGCTGAGCGGCAAAACCCCGTGGCAAGCGAACAAGCTGCCTTCGGAATTGAACAAAGCCCGCAGCCAACCGAAATGGTCGTCGCTCAACCGCTATCCGCCCGAACTGAGCCGCCGCGAGCGGGTGGAAGCCGCGGCCAGCTTAGTGAAGAAGTTCGATTAGTCGCTTTTCGAATCAAAAACGCGCAGAGTTCGAAAGCAATCGAATAGAAAGCAACACAAAAGAAGAGAAATTTGTTGTTATTTGTGTACACGCGAATAAATAGAAAGAAAACAACATTGACTTGGAACAAGGTTTGGTGCAAAATAACACTTATCGGATCGCTCGTTGAGCGGTTCGGTAGTTTCTCCTCTATTTCTCCTTTGTAGACTTGGCACATATTCTTAAGAATATGTGCATTTTTTTGTCTGCTGTTTTTGTGTGGGCGTAATTAGTGTTCTGGCAATCTGCTCCCTCTCCTGCGGGAGAGGGTGGGGAGAGGGCTGTTTGGGCTTGAGTAAGCCAGCATTTCAGAACAGCAAGCGTTTGCCCTCTCCCTAGCCCTCCCCCACGGGGGAGGGAACAGGTTACTTGCTAATCAAGCAGTAACTAAAAAGATGTTTGAAAAGGTTGCCGCATAGTTGAATCCAATCAATATGTGTTTTCACCATAAAAGCAAAAATGCCTGTCTGAAAGCTATCTTTCAGGCAGGCATTTTGAGTATAGATGGAATCTATACCACTCTATTTACTGGCAATTCGATTTACCCGTTTTATGGTTAATCGCGCCTTGGCTGATTAAATATTCCACTACCGCGGTGTGGCCTTTTTCACAAGCGAACGACAGCGCGCTTTGGTCTTTGGTGCTCACCAAATTCAGATTCGCGCCTTGTGAATGCAGGTACTTCACCGTTTCCAAACGGTCGTTGCTGGCCGATACAATCATCAGCGTTTCCTTATCGTCTTCCACCGTTTGATCGTTCAAATCCGTTTCCGCTCGAAGCAGGTTGTGGACTTTTTTCACGATATTGGTATTTTTGCCCAAGGCGGCAGATTTCAATACGTTGTACACATCGCCGCGGTCGGTGGCACGCAGGTTGGCGCCTTTTTCAATCAGATAATCGGTGATGTCTTCATAGCCGATAAACGCCGCCCAGCCTAGAGCCGTCTGCCCCAAAGCCACTTCGTCTTTCGCTTCCAAATCCTGCCCGCTTTCCACCATTTGCTTCACTTTGGCAAAATCCCCGCGCTTCACCGCATCAAACCAAGCCGCATCTTTGCCTTCAGACGGTTCTTCATAAAAAATACGCCATCTCAATTTATCAGGATTGGCAATATCTTCCATTTCCGCACGGCTGAAACGCCAGCCGTCGGCAGCGGTTTGGCTGGCGGCCGATGCGGTATTCAAGGCCATCGGCCAGACGTTTGATGAGAGTGCGCTGAACGATCCGCTGGCCCAGGCGTTAAAGCGTGCGGGTGACCGGATCGAGGTGGACGAGCAACTGCGCACCAGCGTCCCCGGGGTCTATGCCGGGGGCGATTGCACCTCCCTGGGCCAGGATCTGACCGTACAGGCGGTACAACACGGCAAGCTGGCCGCAGAAGCCATGCAT